>JAKONH010000426.1 GCA_022702045.1 Spirosomataceae bacterium | reverse complement strand
CTCGCCGTACTATCTGTTTTATCGCGCAGATACCACTGCGTTTCCTGCGCCGATGCCGTTGCCGCCATACACAGCCCGGCCGACGCCCATAGGATGATTTTCTTCATGCACAGAGAACGAAATTTTTGCGTAAAACAAGCCCACTCCCTGTTCACAATCTCGTAAAAAAGGTTAAAATCTTTCTTATGGCTTGCTGTGCAGGCTACTACGGTAGTGCTCCTCCAAAGCGTCCATGCCAAAATCGTTTGTCAGGTCGCGCACTACGGTATGGATGTGGTTGGCGTTTGTCTGCGTATTGTCGTATTCAATCAGTATGGTTGGACCGTGAATCCGGTAGTACCAGCCTTTCCCGGCACCGACCGTCGGTGTCAGGTCACCCGCCCAGGCGAAGCGTAGCTCATCAAGTCCGGCTTTGGTTAGCTTATCCAGTTGCTGTTTTGCCAGCGTAACACGATAGCGCCCCAGGTACACCTTCAGCAACTCCGTGAACAACGCTCGTTGTGTTGGCGTCATATCACCCATGCGCAGGCCATCCATCCGGTCGAGCGACAGTTTACGTCGGTTGCCGGTTACGATATCCGGGTACGCTACAGCGGCTAACGTTGCCCGTCTGACCTGCGCCGTGTCGAGTGACGCTAGCAGTGCGAAGGCATGCATCGTTTCTTCTTTCAACACTTGCTTTCCTTTCTCCGGCCCGTCGACTCGAACTACTGCCGGATTGCTGCCAAAGAAAATGGGGGTTTGCGCCAGTACGCGTCCTTCCCCAGTTGGCCCCGCTCCGATCAGAAACTGCATCGCCAGATGATGCCCATCAACGCGCCAGCTCCAGGGCTCCTTCCCGGAGGGATCACCGAAAATTGAAAAGGCGTATTGATCCGGGTCGCGGTACGTATCGTTCGCCGGGCGGTTCTCGATCACACGAAGCACGTCTTCCAACGCCATAATACCGCGCGCCTTGTCGTACCCCTCCTGGCTCAGACTGCTTTTCAACAGCTGCAGTGCTGCCTGCTTCTGCGCAGCATTCATAACGCGCAGGGGCAAGCCCTTTCGTTCGCGGGGAATGTAGTGCCAGTCAAAGCGTTCTTCGTCGTCAAACCGGAACATAGTCTGCTTTCGCTGCTCTACCGTTAACGATTGAAGAAAGGTTTTGGCATGCGTCTGTATGTCATCCCGCAGGTCGGTAGCCGCCTTTGCAGCCCTTGTCACCGATTGCCCCTGCGCTGGTATACCCCAACAAATCAGCGCGTTCACTACACTATAGACAATAATTAGTCTTGTCGTACCCATAAACAGCCCTCCTCACTTTTTAATCAACAACCAGTACCATTTGCTAGTTAAAAGAAAATAAATCTCTGGCCTACCCACCATGTCTACACGGCCTCCGCAGGACTCTACCGGTATATTGGATCACCTGACCATGCGCTATCTGCGCCGGGCACTCGATATGAGTCATCCGACCGATGAGCCATACGTAATGAGTGACGTGGAGACTTTTCTTACTCAGCGCGTTATCTACGTAACGCTATTCACAACTGGTATTATCAGTGCACTAACCGTACTCCTGTTCCAGTTTTCCCGTTTGTCCTGGCCCAACTTTTTTGCAAAGACAACCGTAGTCTTTGTAAACACGACTGTTGTATTACCCCTTATCACAATCCTGTATTCGCTGTTGCTGCTTTACCTGGCGGTGTACCTGACCACGGCAGCCAATCGGTTGGGAGCCAGAGCTATCGCCCAGATTTGCCAGTTTCCGCGTCTGCATGATCTTCGGTATGAACACCACATCGAGACGATGTTCCGCATGGCCCGTTCAAAGCGTCAGCCTTTTCGACTCGGCGTGGGAATCAGAGCGTATATGGCCTGGTCACGGTCGGGACTTCTGCTCTACTTTGCAGCTAGTGCCGTAATTGGTTTTGTCGTTAGTTTGCTCGTCAGTCAATGGCTCTCTCCCTACGTATCACCTTCCATCGCTGTCGTGGTTGGCATGGTCCTGTACACAGGTTGGCTTGTTTATCGTGCCTGGCGTGTACAGTTCGAACTGCGAATCCGTATTCTCGCTCCGCTGACTATCCGCAGCTTCGTCAATGAGTTGCGCGAGGAGTGGCATACCGATGAGCAATTCCAGGATATTGTGACTGATGCACTCAACTTTGCCGGTATTCTGTCCAGTCTGCACATATACGTTCATCTGCTACTGGTTGAAACCTTAACGGACCGCGTTAGCGCAGCTGTACTCCCCCACTCTCCCGACAATTTTACCCCCAAAATGGCAGCATTACCGGTCGCTATGCAACGCAGCATCGAGCGGTTGCTGCTGTTTAGCATGCTTATTGACGGCCATTTCACTAGTACAGAACGCAACCGGCTGAAGCAGCTACAGGATCAAAAATTATTGACGTACACGATGAGCGACATAAAGCAGCTTCGCGACGATTACATCGCGGGAAAGGGTCTATGGCTTTAGCGAGGAAAGAGGTTAGCTAAAAGAAGAGAGAAGGCTAAAGCTGCAAAGACATAGATTAATGAAAATAAGCAGTTAAGAGAAATAAAAGTCAGCTTATTACATCATTTTGCTTCCCTTGCTTACTATGTCTGATATGTGACAGGTTCGCTCCCAAACCGAGGGTAACATAGCAAACCCGTTCAGCCTCCAACATTGATATGGATGCACTACTGATCAACCAGTGAGCAACGAAGTTAGGCTGGAGACTTATCCAGTTTCGTTACCCGAACCGCATTTATCCGTTTATCGTCGGCATCCGTCACGGCAAACTTAAAACCGGCGTATTCGCACTCATCGCCCGTAGTTGGTAGCCGCCCGAATAGTTCGAGCAGCAAACCACCCAGCGTCTCGCTATCACCTTGAATTTCCTCAAAAGTGGTTGCGTCGACGTTCAGTACCCGACAAACATCGGTAAGCGGAGTTCTGCCTTCGAACACCACCGTACGCTCGTCCTCACGTTGATAGCCTTCCGGTGTTTCATCGTCAAATTCGTCGTTGATGTCCCCAAAGATTTCCTCGATGATATCTTCGAGCGTCACCAGCCCGCGCGTACCGCCGTATTCGTCAACGACGATGGCCATGTGCACCCGTTTCTTCTGGAAGTCCTGTAGCAGATCGTCAACCTTTTTGTTTTCAGGGATGAAAAATACCGGCCGCATCAACGACTGCCAGTTAAACGAGTCATCGGCGTGAATATGTGGCAGTAAATCTTTTATATAGACGATGCCTTCGACGGTATCGAGTGACTCCCCATACACTGGCACCCGTGAGTAACCCGATGCGTTGATCTGCTCGATCAGTTCTGAAAACGTGAGGTCATCGCAGACGGCGGAAATATCGAGTCGGGAACGCATCACCTGCCGGGCGGTCAGGTTACTAAAATTAACAATCCCCTTCAGAATTTCTTTCTCTTCGGTGGTTGCTTCTGCCCCCGTTAGCTCCACAGCCTGACTTAGCTCTTCCACCGATAATTTGTATCCCCGCCGTTCGATGCGCTTGTCAACCTGATTACTTAGGTTGACAAGTAAAACTGCCAGAGGTCGGAAAACAATTAGTCCAATTGAGGCTAGCGTAGCTGTCCGGCGGGCAACCCGCAGGTTGTTCTGACTGGCATATACTTTCGGCACAATCTCACCGAAAAGCACGATAGCCAACGTCGTTAGCATGGTTACACCGACCAGCAACCAGTTCGACTGATTGGTATCATGCATATATTCCCAGGTCAGGAAACTGATGATGACGACAATGGCGAAGTTGACGATGTTGTTGAAAATAACCAGCGACGCCAGCAGCCGTTTCGGCCGCTCCAACAAGTTGGCGATTTGCTGATACCCCGGCTCACCACTCTGCCGGCAGCGGCTCCGGTCATCGGGTGAGAGCGAGAAAAAGGCGGCTTCAGAAGCGGAAACCAAGCCGGCCAGCGTAATGAGCAGTAGAACGAGCGCCAGATACGGGCCAAATAACGCAAGATAGGTGCCCCAGCCTAAATCGGCTGAGAGCACCTGTCGAGAAAGCGGATCACCAGGGTCCATGTATTGTAAATCTTAGTAAGCAATACGGGGCTTAGAACGGTAAATCGTCATCGCCACCGTC
>JAKONH010000412.1 GCA_022702045.1 Spirosomataceae bacterium | reverse complement strand
GATACGATACAGGCCGCTCTGACCGGCAATGTTGGCAATCTGTTTTAGGGCTTCCATAACTACTTTGGTAACTGACTAACGCCTGTTTCGGCCGGCGTATTGCCTTTTTGGCGGATGATTACTGATTTTAAAACAATTGATGAACGAGGCCGCCAATCAGCGTGGGGCTTACTTCGCGGCCCTATACTCGACGTTGAGCGGGCGAATAAAACCCAGAATATCTTCACGGCCCAACGCGGTTACGGCCGAGGTGACAAAGAATGTCGGCGCTTCTTCCCAGGTCTCCAGCAGAATAGTTTTGTAGCGATCGAGGGCAGTCTGAAGTTTGACCTGACTCAACTTTTCCGTCTTGGTAAAAACAACGACGAACGGCAAACCCCGTTCACCAAGATTGGTCATGAAGTCGAGGTCGATGCGCTGCGGATCAATACGGGAGTCGACCAGCACGAAGATACAGAGCAGGTTAGGGCGACTTGTCAGGTATCCGTCGATCAGGGCTGCAAATTTCTCGCGTTCAGCTTTCCCGACCTGCGCATAGCCGTAGCCCGGTAAGTCGACCAAGTACCACTCATTGTCGATAATGAAATGGTTGATGAGCTGCGTTTTGCCCGGCTTCCCCGATGTTTTGGCCAGCGACGAGCGTCCCGTCAGCATATTAATCAGCGACGACTTACCCACGTTGGAACGGCCGATGAATGCGTATTCGGGGCGGTCGGGTGGGGGGCACTTGGCCGGGTCGGAGTTGCTGACGAAGAATTCGGCTTGTTTGACAGGCATAACGGAGGCAATACGAACAGGGGGTAAAGTTCGGAAAGAATCGGCAGAAAGCCACGGCTTGCGTTTTGTTGACAAGCTTACTTACTTTGATATTCAGAATCGGCAGAAACGAAAGCAGGTCGCCGATTCGTTATGCATCCAGACACTATTTAACATGCCGGTTTACCGGTCGATCTATGAAAAAAGTAACTTGGCTGCTCGTTTTTCTCCTTGTTAGCGTAACCCTCGCCGGAACCTGGGCTTCAGCGCCTGGCAAATCGTTGCCCGGCAAAGCTGCCGTCGCTAAGGAAGAAGGAATTCAGTTTACCGAAGCGTCGTGGAAAGACATCCTGAAGAAAGCGAAAGCGGAAAAGAAAATTATTTTCCTGGACGCTTACGCAAGCTGGTGTGGACCTTGCAAGATGCTACAAAAGAAAGTATTCACCCAGAAAGCCGTGGGTGACCTGTACAACAGCAAGTTTATTAATGTAAAGATGGATATGGAGAAAGGCGAAGGTCCGGCCCTGTCTGAGATTTACCCGCTGGAGGCTTATCCAACGTTACTGTATATCAACAGTGATGGCCGTGTTATCCGGAAAGTAGTTGGGGCTGTCCCCGCCGATGAACTGATTTCTGTGGGCCGTAGTATCCGGTAAGCAAGAATCAAAACGGTTGATGATGAGCCGACAATCCGCGGGATTGTCGGCTTTTTTGTGGCTATACCAGCGCTGCCTGCTGAAAAACGGGGATTGGGTTTAGCCAATGCCGGGCCATGTCGGCCATTATCGTACGGCGCTGAAACTGCTGAACGAAGCGCGGACGTGTCTGCCGGTAATAAGGAGTCTGGTTGATCAATCGAACCAGGTCGATCGCATTGCCCGGTGCAAACAGCAGTGTATTATCGAGGTGACTACGGACAAACTGTGCAGCATAGCCCGATATACCGGCCAGGATAGGCTTGTCGGTAGCGCCATACTCAAATAACTTGGATGGTAGGACCCGTTTGAAGGCGTCAAGGTCGTTGAGGTGCACAAATAAGTAGTCGGCCTGTGCGTAGGCGTCGAGTAGTTCGTGGCGGCTAACGGGCGGGTGCACTTCTACATTGGTTACGCCTTCAGCCGCTAAGGCCGTTTCGAGCTTGTGCCGCGCTCCGCCGTCACCAATTACGACAAACCGATAGCTGGTACCCAGTAGGCGGGCTGCTTGCGGAATAATCGTGTGCAGACCCTGCCCCTCGCCAATGTTACCGGCGTAGAGAATGGTACGGAATGGGTTTGGTTGCTGCGAATCTGGTGTCGGATGAAAAGCATCTAAAAATTCATTGTCAATGCCATTAGTGAAAAAACTGTAGTCGGCTTGCGTGTACTGCTTGAAGTAAGGCCGAAACCCCATCGATACCAAGTTGATGTGTTGAGCCCGGCTGAAGGTGTATCGCTCTGTTGCCGATAGGACCGGGTCGAGAATTCGCTTCAGTAGACGATTCGTCAGTACGTCCAGAATGCTTTCCCGGAACAGGTCGCGGATGTCGAGCGACAGCGTGCTATACTGTCGCCGGGCGATCTGAGCACCCAGAAAAGCGGTGAACAAACGCGACGACGACGCCATGACCCGGTCATACTGATGGTCGTGCGTTAGCTGATGAACCGCCTGGAAATAAGTCATAAATGACCGGATCTGACTAGCCATGCCACCACCGTGTGCCGGAACAGAGACCCGTTCGACCCAGACCTGTGCACCATCTACCGGACTACGATCTTCCTGTGCGGGGCCCGACATGCTAAACGACGGATAGCGGTTAGGCTGCGTCGTGATCACATGGATGGTGTCGGCGGGGGTAAGCTGACGGGCTAACTCATCGACAAAAGGTGTGTTGCGAAACGAGCCGGCGCTCAGGTCAGGGTCAAAAAAATAAGTCAGGTAAAGTATCGTCATGAAGCGATGGCCAGCGTTGTTGTGAGCTGCTCCTGAAACGTTACAGCAATACACGTACCGCGTCGAAGCCGGTTGAATCCGTCAGCGAGTTCAACGGTGGTAAGGCGGATGGACGGAGACGGATCGGCTAGAAAACGGAAGGTGATGGGACCGGCCTGAACGCCGTACTCCGTTTGCTTGACCCGTACATCAGGATGCACGTAAAAGCGGGCCATGCCCGTCTGGTTGGGTGGGTTGCGACGAGTGGGAATCAGGTGATCGTGAATACGAATGTCAGTCGGTGTCGTGTGCCAGCATCGTTCGTGAATAACACCCAGCCGGCTGTAGCCGTCGTGCTGAGCCGTCAGTATGTCGTCGCTGTTTTCGATGATGACCGCCCGTGCCCGTTGCCCTACGCGGAAGCTTCCCCACACTTCCGACGAGTTTTGACCGTCGACCTCAACGGTGTTGTGGGCCGCTGTACTGCGCTCCCACGACCGCCGGACTCCCGATTGATAGGTCGACGTTGCTGCGTCGATCAGCAATGGTTTGTTGTCGACGTGTAGTATAAACGATAGCGTGTCGGCGTGGGCGTGGCCGGGCTGGTGGTCGGGGCCGATAGGGCCTACGTCGGCTAATAGTTCATAACGGGCTTCCCGAATCATGCGGTACCCCGATTCGACCAGCCGCCCACCCAACGGGCGAACGCCTACGCGAATGGCTTTCCAGCGAAGCTGATTCGTGGTCGGCGCTATTCCAGCAGCTGCATCGTTGACAAGCGGTGTAGAGCCGTCGCTAAACGTAATCGTTTCAAGCCAGGCCAGCATTTTCTCGGCCTTGCGCGTCAGGAAGTCGACCAGTTTTGTATCGTGCTGCCAGTCGTTGTTCCGTAACATGAGCAGCAGGTCCAGCAGTCGGTCGAGTAGCAACTGGTGGTACATAGGGCTACGTTCATCATGGCCGCCGTCGGGTAGTAATTGCCGTTCCAGTTCACTCTCAATGACCACACGTGCTTCGCTGAACCAGGGGCGATGCTGGAAAAAGAGCGCAGCCGTCAGCAGCGCAAAGCCGTTTTCCAGCAGATGATTGCCTTCCAGATGGTACTCCAGCCGCTGACTGAGGATATCAGCCTGCATGAATAAGTGCGTATTGATGAGCGTGTCATGGACACGGTAGCGGCTCAAAAACTGCACCCAGTTGCCAATTCGCAAGGAAATTGGGTACGGCTCCATACCATCGGTAATCAGATGCGATTCCTGAATAAAGTCTTCGATCAGCGCCAGTCCCGTCGGTAAATCCATAGTTGGCTGATTGAGACAGTCGAAATAATTGAGCGCGTATGTCCAGAGTTTACCGTAGCGGGACTCGTTCCAGGTCTCGGGGCGTATAGACCGGCAGTTCAGCAGCGAGAAAGTACCGTCAGGATTGTATGAAACAGGCTTGACCGGATCGGGGGCTGTGAGTGGATGGCCTTCCGGTGCCTGCTTGAGTAGGCGAAACGTTGGCTGCTGCCGCAGCCGATGAATACATTGATGAACCATCTGCCGGGAGCGCAGGTGTCGAATTGTTCGCCAGTATTGTCCAATGCTCGTCATAACCATACAGCGTCAGTCGTTTGGTGATAAACCTCGCTCTGCTTGATCTTACCTGTCTCTAATGCAAATGCGCCAGTCCATATCGGAAAGGCTGCGGTACACATACGTTGAGCGAGCGCCGAGTAATGCCCCCCGGTACGGAAAGCACAGCGGTTCGTGTAAAGTGGTGGTGTTTCGTTGAGCATTACTGTGTTGAAGAGGCTGTCTTATCTGTACGAACTGGTAATAGTATTCGGGTTTAGCAAAAGATTAGCCAA
The DNA here is from genome assembly GCA_022702045.1 of Spirosomataceae bacterium. GTDB lineage: Bacteria > Bacteroidota > Bacteroidia > Cytophagales > Spirosomataceae > Spirosoma. Next base: position 9,335 of record JAKONH010000412.1, on the reverse strand, counting down.
TTCACGCGTCACTGATACAAAACAAATGATATGTTACTCATGTAAACGAAAAAATCGCCGTAACTGCTGAGCAGCACGGCGATTTCAAGCAAGTTACTAGTGGATTAATAGCGGGTTAGCACCGAGTCGGGCAGCGTCTGCACGTTTATACCCGTTGCTTTCATCAGATTATTGCGGTTATTAAGTCCATCGACGTAAGCTGGGTTAACGATCATCGATCGGTTGTAGTAATAAGAGGCCAATTCCAGTTTACGTCGGTCATTGTTGGTAAATCCCTCCGTTTGGTAGATTACGCCCAAGTTGTTGTATGCCGGGGCGTAGGCATTGGCCGCCCGGATTGTCTGTTTGTAGTAATACTTGGCCGAATCGACGTTTGGTATAATTTTCTGGAAGACGTACGCCATCGAGAAATACGCTTCGCCGAAGTTCGGATAAATCCGGGTCGATTCCTGCAGGTGATCGAGTGCCCAGCGGCCGTGAATGTTTGCCCACTTCTGCGCAGTGTCGAGCGCTACCTGCGCCTGTCGTAGAGAGTCGGGTTGCTTCAGCTTCGGTAGCTTCGCAGCTACTGAATCCAAGACAGCGCGATCTTTCAGCCCCTTCTGAATCCATTCGTTGGCTACATGGCGCTGCACCTGACAACTATTTTCAGCTGCGGGTAGTGCCGAGTTAAAAAGCACGAAGTTGTTCTCCCAGTCGCGATTCCGGTCGACGGTTTTGAACGAATACAGTCCGGTTACAACCACCATTAGCGCGAGTAACGGAGTGTAACGGGCCAGAATCGGTCGGGGTGATGCGTCGGCCGGTTCATCGGTAGCCGGCTGACGAACCAGCAACTTCTGTACTACCCAGACGAAAATAAAGGCGAAGCCCATCACGGCTGCGTACAAAAAACGTTCGGCAAAGATCCCGCCCCGGGCCCAGATGAAGCCCAGACCTGGCATCATGGTTACGAAGAACCAGAACAGGCCGAAGCCCCAGAGTGTACGTTTGATAAATCCTTTCCAGCTTAGCCAGACCAGTACGATTAGCGAGATAAAGCCTGTCCAGGTCAATAAATCGCCTTTACCGCCAGAGGGGATGATATTATAAGAATAGTCATACACCAGCGGGTGTGGCAGAATTAGCAACCGGATGTAGTACATCAGGAATTTAAACGTTGTCGACTTCTGCGTTTTCTCAATAGCGTACGGGTAGTTGGCCCAGTCGACGGGTGGGTTACCGCTAAGCGTGCCGATCATTTTCTGCTTCTGATAGAAGAAAAGAGCAGCTACGATCAGGAATGGCCACAGGCTGATAAGTGACTGCCAGACGTTGCGCCGGGCAAACCAGTACTGCATAGCGGGAATTAGAGCGAGGCTGACGACCGACGATTCTTTTGAGAGAAAGGCCAGATATAAGGATGTGCACGAACCGACGATCCAGCCCCACTCCGCCGTTTCCAGGTAACGCCAGTAGCTGAGCAGCATTAGCGAGATGAACAGGAAACTCAGGATTTCGTCGCGCCCTTTGATGTTGGCAACGATCTCGGTATGCAGGGGATGGGCGATGAATACCAGCCCGATCAGAAAAGCGATAATCGTTTGGCCGGGGAGCCACTTCTGCAATAATATCGCGATGACTGCGCCAGTTAAACCATACAACACAGCGTTGATCACGTGACTAATGCCGGGCGCAGTACCAAAAAATTCCTGTTCTAACGCAAACGTAATCAGCGAGAGTGGCCGGTAGTACCCCAGTGAAATATTGCTGAAGTGCCAGAACTCTGTACGCATCAGATCCGGGATACCGGCGATACCTTTACGTACGAACAGGTTTTGTTCAATCGCGGCAATATCGTCGAGGGCGTATTGATGGCCAAACGTGTTGGCATACAGTAAGACACCAAGCACGGCTAAAACAGCGATGGGCCACCAGACGTAGGGTCGAGTGTCGATGGGCAGATCGGATTTAGCGGGTGTTGATGTGGACGATACCGGGCGGGTTGGCTGCCGAACAGCGGCATCGGCGGGGCGGGTAGCCGCTGGCGTCGATGGCTTGGGAACGACGGGCCGGTTCGTCCGGTCGGTGCTGGGTCGGTCGGTTGGATTACCAGCGGGCTTTTTTTTGGACATGAGAGCAGAAAAGCGTCTGTTTCAGATCAGTTTAGCAGTAGCGGTGCGGGGCCTGTTTTTCTTACGTAAAGGTCATCAGGAATGACAGTAAAATCAATTCAGCGTTTTCGTATGAAAAAAACAATTCTTTTTTTTCTTTCTATCAGCCTGTTTATCAACGGCTGTCGGCGACCGGTATTGCCGCAGGTGCAGGTTCCGCCAACCGTCGGTACGCAGCCTACCCGCGATGATCATCTGGCATTGGGCAGCCCTACGGCTGGTCGGCCCGAAGGCCCCGATAACGTTCTGATCCGGCGAACTACCTATGCGTTATCCTATAACCGGCAGCGGGGCATCGCCAACTGGGTAAGTTGGCACCTGAGTCAGGCCTGGAAAGGGGGTGCCCAGCGGGCCAACGAATTTAGACCTGATCCACTTATCCCGGTCGGATGGCCCATCATCCGCACGTCCGATTACACGAATACCGGCTTCGACCGGGGGCATCTCTGTCCGTCCGACGATCGGGATGGGTCACCCGAAGACAATGCCACCACCTTCTATTTATCCAACATCGTGCCACAATCGCCCCGACATAATCGGGAGGTTTGGCGCTTGCTGGAAGAGTTTGAACGTAAGCTGATCGACGGTGGTAATGAAGCGTATATCATTGCCGGGCCGAATGGAACGGGCGGTGTCGGCCAGAATGGAGCCGCCAGCACGATTGCGAATGGGAAGATTACGGTGCCGGCATTGCTCTGGAAAGTCATCGTTGTTTTACCGGTCGGTACCGATGATCTGAACCGGATCAACAGCAATACGCGTGTCATCGCTGTTGGTATTCCGAATGAACCATCGGCCGCTGATAAACCGTGGCAGGCATACCTGATGAGCGTCGACGCACTGGAAAAACTCACTGGTTACGATTTTTTGTCCAACGTTCCCGCCGATATTCAGCGCGTCATAGAAGCCCGTATCGACGGAAGAAACAGCTAGTAAACAAAAACACCGGGTCGAAATCCAGCGCAAATACAGATGAATTCCATCTTACGCTGGGTTTCGACCCGGTGTTTTTCTGAACAACCGAGAGCTAGGCAGCTACGGGTTCGGCTACGGCGAGCGGGATGCGTTTCGTACGGCTGCGAAGTAAGTTGATGGCTTCCTGTTCGTCAGCAAATGCGCCATTGATATTGACCATGTGCTGGGCCAGCCGGTCGTAGCGACGACGCATCAGCAGGACAAAGATTTGCAGGAAGTCAAGACCGTCGAAGACAACGGCTTTGTGCTGCGCGTACTTATCGATCGTTTTCTGGAAAAAAACAGGGTGCTCAGTCCAGTGCATGGCCGGGCGGATGTGGTGGCTGATGTGGTAACCATCGTTCCAGCACTTCTTGTTGTATTTTACGTTGATGCACGTAATGCTGTTTTTGTACGCATTACCGGGATCTTCACTACACACAAAAGCGTGCTGTGTCCAGTTACCGAGCATGGCGATCAGGCGGTAAATAAACATGGGCAGAATAAACACCGCAACGGTAGCGGGCCAGTTGACAAAGCACAAGGCGATGCAGAAAGCAAAAAAGAACAGCTCGCCAAACATCGCGCGTTTTGCCAGTTTGCTGCGATTCTTCCAGTGCAGGTACCCAACCAGTTCGTGAACCCCTAACAGCAGAAACTGCCCGAAGTAAGCCAGAAAGCTACGCAGGCTATCCCGCTGATAGGTCATCGTGCTGCTCTCGTCATCTTCAAGGTTGTTTTCCGAGTGGTGCATACCGATGTGGTGGCTGTAGTACGTCTCGGGCGAATGACCGAAGAACGGAGCCAATATCCACGGAATGTATTTGTTCAGCCAGTCGTATTCGGATTTGAAAAACTGTCGGTGGCTTGTGCAATGTAGCATTAGCCCGAACGGGCCTTTGAATACGAAATTGCTGATGTAAAAATGAACGGCTGCGATACCCCACCACAAAGCGCCTGTGATAAATGGCATGAACAGTAACACGGCTAGCGGAACCAGCGTTACTGTAAGCTTAAGGGTCAGGTAGGCAAAGGGCAGATCGCGCTCATCTTTAAGCAGTGTCAGCAGCGCCCGGTCGAATCGTGAATACGTTTTTTCTACGAATGTGGGGTCGCTGATGGGGCCAAGGGTCTTCATGCAACTACGGTGGAGGGGAAGGGGGTTAAAAAACAAAAACCGGCGGATGTCAAACAATCCGCCGGCTGTCAACAGGTGCTTGTGTCTACAACGAAACAAACCGGAATAGATTTGATCCTGTGCTAGATATAAGCTACTTAATGATTCGCAAGGGATTCGCTCCGAACGCAAGTTCTTATTATTTGAAGCGAATCCATTCGCTAAGAAAAAATTATTTTTTCTCGACGGCGTGGCCACCAAACTCATTACGTAAGGCAGCGACCACTTTCCCCGTGAACGTATCGTCCTGAAGTGACCGGTACCGCATCATCAGTGATAATGCGATAACAGGCGTCGGGACGCCCATGTCGAGTGCTGCTTCCAGTGTCCATTTGCCTTCACCCGACGAGAACATCCGGCCTTTAATTTCGTCCAGTTTGGGGTCTTTACTGAATGCGTTCTGCGTAAGCTCCATAAGCCAGCCGCGAATCACCGATCCGTGACTCCACATCTTGGCAACTGCTTCAAAATCGATAGGGAACTCGCTCTTGTCCAGTACTTCGAAGCCTTCGGCAATCGACTGCATCATGCCGTACTCGATACCATTGTGCACCATTTTGGTAAAGTGACCGCTCCCCGACGGACCCGTGTAGAGATAGCCATTTTCAACGGAGATCTGGGTGAATACCTCGTGCAGTGGCTCGATTACATCGGGGTCGCCACCAACCATGGTGCAGGCTCCGTTCAGGGCTCCACTCATACCACCGCTCGTACCGCAGTCGAGATAACCGACCCCTTTTTCTTTCAGGTAGTCATGCCGACGAATCGAATCTTTGTAGTGCGAATTACCGCCATCGATGAGGGTGTCGCCTGCTTTGATGACGCCCAACAGTTCTTCAATAACCTTGTCGATCAGCGGACCAGCTGGAATCATCAGCCACAATATTCGCTTTTCAGGCAGGGCATCGTATAGCTCCTGTAATGTGTAGGCACCCTGCGCGCCCTGTTCTTTAATGGAATCAACCAATGTTCGGTTGACGTCGTAGCCGACTACGGTATGACCATGACGGATCAGGTTTTTGACGAGGTTGAACCCCATCTTGCCCAGGCCAACAAATCCAATGTGCATAAAAATCAATGGTTAGTGGGTCTCAAATTGGGAAATTTTCCCGAACGGGTGACCAGCCCTTCGTTCTTTTTAACGCAACGCTATGGGTTACAACCGAAAACATCCGGTAGAGTTCGGCAAGCTTGGCAGTTTTGAGACAGATCGTACTGCGTAAAAAGGCTGCGGTGTACAGCTTATTCAACAGCAGCCCATCGTTACAGATCAAACCGCTTCTCCAGGTACCGGCCAACGGGCAGCGCCAGTAGAATACCAACGCAGACACCGACTGTATCAGCGATTGCGTCGGCCAGATCGCCCGATCGGTTGATGGGCATTACGGCCTGCCAGATTTCGATCAGAGCACCGTACAGAATACCCGCCAGTAAGACCTTGCCAACGCTCTGCCCGTTGAGTCGCCAGAGAAATCCGAAGGCGGCAAAGATGGCAATGTGTGTTAGCTTGTCGCGGTTCGAAATCGATTCCGGGACGTCGTCGCCCGGCAGCGAACAGCCGACGAACATGATAATTGTCCAGGCTATAGCGGCAGTTAGGATCAGCGTTTTCAGATTCATGGTATAGTTGGTATGACGGGCGGCCTGGTCAGCGATCGATGCTTGTTACACCGAAGCTTTTAACCGGCCAACGGTTAGCCACAAAAAGAAAGCGATGAGGCTAAGCAGGTAAATAACATTGCGGGAATCGATCAGACCACGACCAAGTGCCCGGTATTGCTCGTCGAGCGCGAAATAAGCCACGTAGTAGCTGAACCCGCCCAGCACCGACAGACCGGCCACCGCGCCCAGCCCAATATAAAGCAGAAAGCAAAGAAATACACCCAGCACAAATGCTACGACTTGATTGTCGTTGAGCGACGACGCCCACAGACCAATGGCGACGAACACCCCCGCGAGTAACAGCAAGCCTGTATACGCACCAAATACCCCCGCCGAGTCAATGTTTCCGACAGGCGAGCCAAGTTGATAAAGCGTGATATAATACAAGAGCGTGGGCAGCAAGGTGATGGCCACCAGCAGCCAGCAGGCCAGAAATTTACCCCCAACGATACCCCACCGGCTGACGGGCTTGGTCAATAGCCATTCGAGCGTGCCTGTCCGGACTTCATCGGCAATCGTACGCATGGTGATAGCGGGTACCAGAAACAGCAATACGTAGGGCGTCAGACTGAAAAAGGCCGATAGGTCTGCGTAGCCAGCTTCCAGCAGGCTCGTTTCCGGAAACACCCATAGCATCAGCCCGATCGCCGTCAGAAAAACGGCCATGATGATGTAGGCAATAGGCGACGAGAAAAACTGATTGACTTCTTTCCGAAAAATAGCCAGCACGGGAAATACAGAAAAGGGTGCGTCGATCAGCGACGCGCCGGATTAAAAAACGGGGCGGTTGCGACGAATGATAGCGGCTACGATCAGTGTCAGCAGTACGCCCATGATGATGGTGCCAAACACCTGTGCCACGAAGACGAAGCCTGGTGCCTGAAATTTCTGCGCCATCTCCATGGCCTGCTCAATCTGCTCGTCGCTCATATTTTGCTTCTCCAGCTGTTCGCGGGCCGCTTCCGTGGAGCGCTGCTGAATCGTTGGGTCAATGACGACATTGTAAAACGTAATGAAAGCTGACGATAGCAGGCCGGCTACCGCTGAGAGCAGCGCACCAGTGCCCATACCTTCACCGTACGTGATGAAACCTTCGTTTGTCCGGCGGTACTCAAGCAGGGCCAACGAGATAAAGGCGACCATTGCTACGATCGTCAAGGCCGAAAAACCAGCGTTGCCCACCGGAGTGGTCATGTACATGATAAGTGTAATCAGAATCAGGACGAGTCCGAGAATACCACCCCATTTCAGGGCAAGGCGGGCCGAAGAAGGTTGTTCGTTCATGGTGTTTGCGCCGAAAAGCGCGTTTAGGGAAGCATCGGTAACGGATGGAAAAGCAGGTTATGGCTGTCGATAAATACCGTAATCCTGTTTGCGAAATATCAACGAAATAATCAGTACCGGCAACACAGCCAGAGCGGTTTTCTTTGTCATCTCGTCGGGAAGCAACACCCCCGGTGTCATCGAACTGATTTTCTGCCACTGTTGGTTAAAGGTCTCTGGTCCGAACTGATCAGTCAGTTGCTTTTTGCTGTCCAGCAGTAGCTGTTTAGAGTTGACAACGTACTCGGCAAACACGTCGGGACTGACAACCGTCACGAAAAAGTAGATTAGCCACCCCGATATCAAGGCCGCTATCGTGTTCAGCACGTAACAAATCGTAATGCCTTCCCAGAGGTGCATCATGCCGTGCCCCACGTACTTGCGGTAGTACCAGACTGTGGCGACCATCATGATGATGACGATGCCAAAATCGAGCACGCGGATGTTGCCCAGCGGAGGAACTCCCAATGCGTACAGCGCCAGAAAATAAACGAAGCAAAGAATCCCGGTGGCCAGCCCGGCCAGCAGCGGAAACTTGAGCAATGGATGGCTGAAATAGGAAAGGAAAGCGTTCATAGTAGTTTGTTCAATGTCTGCGGGTCACTGTTTACCAGTGTTGTCAGGTCAGGCGCATTCAAGGAGTAACGTACCATACGGATAAAACGCGCGATGGTATCGCAACAACCCTTGACCCTTAAACAGTAAACGTCGTACCGACCACGGTGCCCAGCACCCGACCGGTGAGGGTTTGGCCCAGAAACGGCGAGTTGTGCGATTTGGACAGCGTCTTGTCGTATGTCCACGACTGCGTGGGATCGAACAGCGTCAGCATTGCTGGTTCACCTTCCGCCACGCGCAGCGCAGGTAAGCGGAGAATCTGCCGGGGCCGTGTTGATAGTCGGTCAACGAGTACCGACAGGGAAAGGTCGCGGTTGTGTGTCATCAGCGCGGCAAAGACGGTTTCCAGCCCGATGATACCAAACTCGGCCATGTCGAACTCAAGGTTCTTGCTTTCCGCATCCTGTGGGGTATGGTCTGAGACGATCGCGTCGATTGTGCCGTCGGCCAGTCCCGACCAGAGTGCGTCGATGTCAGCGGTTGACCGAAAGGGAGGTCTGACTTTCAGATTGGTGTCGAAACTCGACAGGGCTGTGTCACTGAAAACCAGTTGATGCACAGCTACATCGCAGCTAACGGGCAACCCCTGCGCCTTTGCCTGCCGGATTAGTTCGACCGACCGAGCCGACGACAGAGTCGAAAAGTGCAGGATCGGTACGTCGGTGGGTTGCGGATCGCCTTCCAGTACGTAAGCCAGTAAGCGCAGATCCCGTTCGACCATAATTTCCTCTGCCAGCGAGGGAATGCCTTTCATGCCCAGCAGCGTACTCTGCACCCCTTCGTGCATCTGTCCGTAGTGGGTTAGCGTCGTTTCTTCAGGCTGGTTGATCAGCAGTCCGCCAATAGGCTGCAGGTATTGCAGCGTTTTAAGCAGTAGATCAGGGTTTTGCAGCGGATGCGTGCCATCGGAGAAAGCGACGGCCCCGGCATGGTGCAGGTCGATCATATCCGTAAAATCGACCCCGGCAGCTCCCTTGGTGATCGCGGCCATCGCATGGATTCGAATAGGCTGTCCGGTACTCATCCGTTGCACGTAACCCAACGGTCCCTTGGCGTCGACGACGGGTTGTGTGTTGGGCAGCAGTACGATGTCGGTGAAGCCCCCGGCAGTCGCGGTCCGGCACACACTCGTCAGGTCTTCTTTGTGCTCGAAGCCGGGATCCTGTGCCAGCACCCGCATGTCGATCCAACCCGGCGATACGTGCAGATTGTCGGCCTCAACGACCCGTATACCTTCGGGGGCCGGTATGTCGGTTCCAATCTGACGAATCAGGCCGTTTTCTATCAGCAGGTCGCAGCGCTGACCGTTGTGGGCCGACGTTGCATCGACGATCTGTGCCGCGCGAATCAGTAGGTTCATGAAGAAAGTTGGTCGTTACGTTTTACAAAAAAAAGGCTCCCCGGCATGGTGCCTGATGGAGCCTTTTTTTCCGGTATGTACTAGAACG
>JAKONH010000380.1 GCA_022702045.1 Spirosomataceae bacterium | reverse complement strand
CTGAAGCAATGGCAGGCATTTTTCAGCGATAGTGCGCTTATCCTGATGCCCGTACGTTTCCTGTACCGCTGACGTATGGTGATAGGCTTTCGACATTGCCCCACCCCGAATTTTTATCAGCTTTCCCTCGTCGGCCAGTTCATTGATATCACGCCGGATGGTGTCTTCGGATACATTAAGCGTTGTGGCCAGATCACCCAGATAGACGCGGGTATGCAGATTAATCTGTTTGAGCAGCATCTCTTTGCGCTCTTCTTTCACTAAGACAATAGACGGATCGGTCGCCAGCATGGAATAACTACAGGAAATAGATCAGATGTAAAGGCAAAGATGAACTAATTACTAGCCTACTGCCACTTGTTGCGAATTAAGCTATCGTTATCACTATAATAGCAACACTAAACTAGCATATATCGTAATAATTGCAAACAAAAGTAGGGATTAAACCTATTATGCCAATTATTATTCGCATTAATCTTGATTTAAACTTTTATTCGGCAATATTTGCACTCAACGATCGCAACTTCTGCAATCAGTATTCCTTACGTATACGTAATACCTACCTGCATGTATCTATGAATAAACTATCCCTACCTATCCAACGGTCTGGTTCACCCGTATTGCTGCTGCTGTGCTGGCTACTGAGTCTGCCCACGCTGGCGCAAACCCTGACGGGTAAAGTAACCAACGGGGCCGATAACACGGCGCTGCCCGGCGTAACCATTGTCGAGAAAGGCTCGACTAAGGGCACCGTCACCGACAGCGACGGTAACTATTCGCTTCGGCTGTCGAGTCCACAGGCAACAGTTGTACTATCCTATATCGGCTTTGTCGGGCAGGAAATTGCGGTCGGAGGCCGTTCAGTATTGAACGTGGCTCTGAAAGAAGACCAAACACAGCTCAACGAAGTCGTGGTTACAGCACTTGGTATCACGAAAGACAAGAAAGCCCTCGCCTATTCGGTGACGGAAGTGAAAGGCAGCGACTTTACGCAGGCTCGCGAAACCAACGTCGCCAACGCGCTCAGCGGCAAGATCGCCGGGGTCAACGCGTCGGGTCTATCGACAGGGGCCGGTGGATCAAGCCGGGTTATTATCCGGGGTAATGGGTCGCTGAACGGGAATAACCAGCCATTGTACGTTATCAACGGGATGCCGATCGACAATACGACGCCCGGCGGTAGCCCAACCACCGGTGGTAGTGGTCTGAACGTCGACCGGGGCGATGGCATCGGCGGTATCAACCCCGACGATATTGAATCGATCAGCGTGCTGAAAGGGGGTACTGCCGCTGCACTCTATGGCTCGCGGGCCGCCAACGGCGTTATCCTGATCACAACCAAGAAAGGTCGGGCACAGAAAGGCATTGGCATCGACTACAATACGACGCTGATGTTCGATACACCCGCCGTATTTCCTGATTTTCAATATGAATATGGTCAGGGCGACGGTGGCGTAAAGCCAACGACGCAGGCACAGGCTACCAACTGGGGGCGTCGGTCATGGGGAACGCGTATGGACGGACAGCCGTACGTTGCCTTCGACGGGCTGGAGCATCCGTACTCTCCGCAGCGCAACAACATCAAGAACTTCTACCAGACCGGGTCGACATTTACGAACACGGTAGCGCTGAATGGCGGTAGCGAGAACATCAACTTCCGCTTTTCGCTCGCCAACGTCGACAACAAAAGCATTCTGCCCAATTCGAAATTCAACCGGAAGATTGCCAATCTGAACGTCAACGCGATCCTGAGTAAGCGGTTGTCGCTCGAAACAGTAGCGCAGTACAACCTCGAACAGGCGACTAACCGCCCCAGCGCGGGCGACGCACCGGGTAACCCCAACTGGGCCGTGTACATGGTCGCAAATACGGTCGATATCCGGCAACTGTCACCGGGCTACGACGCCAACGGCCGCGAGACGCAGTGGAACGAAACACCGTACGCGTCGAACTCGTATTTTGTCGTTAACCGCTTCCAGAACACCGATACCAAGAACCGCTTTATCGGGCAGGCCAACCTGAAATTCAACATTCTGGACAATCTCTATGTGCGGGGTAGCGTCAGCCGTGACTTCTACAATTTCCGTTCGGTAGGTATCATTCCAACGGGCACAGTGTACACGGCCAATGCTGCGGGTGAATACCACGAAATCAATTCATCGGTATCGGAAACGAACTCGCTGCTGACAGTTAACTATGACGCTAAACTCGGTAAGAATCTGGGGCTGAACGCCTTCGTCGGGGGCAACAAACGGCTCTATACCGTCAATGACACCTACATCGACGGTACGCAGTTTATCATTCCGTTCTTCTACAGCTACACCAACCTGGCAACGCTGACGACCCGGCCAGTCAACCAGAAAACGGCGACCAACTCGGTCTTCGCTTCGGCCGACCTCGACTACAAAGGCATTGCGTTCCTGACCGTCACGGGTCGGCAGGACTGGTTCTCGACGCTTAGTCAGCAGAACAACAGCATTTTCTACCCGTCCATCGGTGGTAGCTTCGTGCTGTCACAGGCAGCTCGTTTGCCGGGCTGGATCAGCTTCGCCAAGGTACGTGCCTCCGGTGCGCAAGTGGGTGGCGCGACGCCCGACCCCTACATTCTAAACCAGACCTACAGCATGGTGCAGGGTGGTCATGACGGTCGGCCGCTACAGCAGGTAACCCAGTCAAACGGGGTCAACCTGGTAACGAACTCAAGCCTGCGCCCGCTGACGTCAACGACCTACGAGTTGGGGCTGGACATGAAGTTCTTCCGCAATCGGCTCGGCCTCGACCTGACGTACTACAACCGCAAAACCACCGACGATATCGTACGGACATCGGTATCGCGGGCGACGGGTTATCAGGACGTGCTGCTCAACATCGGGCAGGTCAACAACAGCGGTATCGAGATGCTGATTACGGGTAATCCGGTGAAAACGCGTGACTTCAACTGGAACGTCAGCTACAACCTGGCTTACAACAAAAACGAAGTCGTGAAACTGGCCGATGGGCTGAACACCATCGAAGTAGCAAGCAGCGTGGGTAGCTGGGCGTTCATCCACAACGCCGTGGGCCGGCCCTACGGTGTCATCAAAGGCTACACGATGGTACGCGATGCCAACAATAACGTCGTGTACAATACCGCGACAGGCTATCCGCAGCGCAGCGCGCTGACCGAACTGGGACAGGGTGTTCCGCCACTGACGATGGGGCTGAACAACACGTTCACTTACAAAAACTTCTCGCTCGACGTACTGATCGACGGCAAGTTTGGCAACAAGATTTTCTCAACGATGGACGTCTACGCAACCCGCTTCGGTCTGCAGAAGAGCACTCTGCCGGGTCGCGAGAGTGGCTTGCCCGTATCGGGTGTGACGCCGGAGGGTACCCCCTACTCGGCCACGATTCCGGTGTCGGGACTGCGCCTGTACTACGACAATCTAAAAAACTACACCGACCTGTTTCTATACGACGGCAGCTTCGTGAAACTGCGTCAGGTGGTACTGAATTACAACATCCCGGCGGGTGTGCTGAAACCCCTGCGGATTCAGGGGGCGTCGATCTCGCTTGTTGCGCGTAACCCCTTCATCCTGTACCGCAAGACCGATAATTTCGACCCCGAATCGAGCTATACCAACAGCAATGCGCAGGGCTTCGAAGCATTCTCGCTCCCACGTACCCGCAGCATGGGGGTTAACCTGATGGTGAAATTCTAGTCATGTAGCCCAGACCCGGTCCGCGCCACGGTGGCGACCACCGCGTGGCCGCCGGACCGGTCTGGGCTACACAACCCACAATAGTATACCCATATGACATTCCTTTCTTCCCATACATTCCTGCGCCGGTCGCTGCTGATGGCCGGCCTGCTGGCGGGTCTGACGGCCTGCGACAAGGGCTTCGAGCAGATGAACATCAACCCCGATGCGTCATCGACCATTACCCCGGCGTACGTCTTCACCAAGGCGCAGCTCGACGCGCTGAATAACAGCTACTACTCGACGGGTGTTCTGGCCAGTGGTGGCTCGATTCAGCACTTCGCCACCTACAAAGACGTACCCGCCATCGGCGATAAATACTATTTCCAGCAGGGTACGTACCCCTACGATTTCTTCCAGAATGGCTATCCCAATGCCGTCAATGAAATCAGCGAAGTAATCCGGGCGGTGTCGACCGACGCCAGTCAGGTCAACCTGCTGTCGGCGGCCCGTATCTGGCGCGTCTACATCATGCACCGCATCACCGATCTCTACGGCGACATCCCATACAGCGATGCGGCCAAAGGGTACACGCAGAATCTGTTTTCCCCCAAATACGACGCGCAGCAGGCCATCTACGCCGACATGCTGAACGAACTCGACCAGTCGGTGCAGGCGTTCGACGCGACCAAAACAACCTTCGGTACGGCTGACCTGCTGTACGGCGGCAATGTTGACCGGTGGAAGAAGTTCGCTAATTCGCTGATGCTGCGGCTGGCCATGCGGATGACCAAGGCCGACGCAGCCAGCGCACAGACCTGGGCGAAGAAAGCCATCGCCGGGGGCGTCATCACGCAGGATAGCGATCTGGCCAAGATCAATTACCTGTCGTCGGGGCAGGATATCAACAAAAACCCTTACGCGCTGTCGATGCGTAACAGCGACTACAGCCCGGCCAACGGCAACGATAACATCGAAGGCGGCAAGCTGGCCAGAACATTCATCGACGCGCTGAAAAACTCGGCGGACCCACGCCTGAACGTCATCGCCATCGTCTGGAACGGCGCTACCGCCGACACCACGACGGCACTGCAACGAGGTATGCCCAACGGCCTGCTTGTCAAACCAGCCGATTTTAAGACGTATTCGGAGCCTAACCCGGTGACAGTACTGAAACTCGATGCGCCAGTGCTGGTGATGACAGCCGCCGAAACCAATCTGCTTCTGGCCGAAGCGGCCGTGCGGGGCTGGTATTCGGGCGACGCAGCCACGGCTTACAACGCAGGCGTTCGCTCGGCGATGGCCAACTGGGCACAGATCAACGCGACGGCGGGCAGTATCTCGACAGCCAAAGTCAATGCCTATCTGACAAAAAATCCGTTCCCGGCAAGCGGCTCAACCGACGCCAAACTAGCGCAGATCGGCTCGCAGCTCTGGGTAACCCTTTTCCCCGATGAGCAGGAAGCGTTTGCGAGCTGGCGCCGGACGGGCCACCCCACCCTGACGCCCGTCAATGTTACGGGCAACATCACAGGAGGAGTTATCCCACGCCGACTGCTTTACCCACCAACTGAAGAGAGCGTTAACAATACGCAGTTCAGTGCAGCCGTTGCCCGGCAGGGAGCCAACCTGCTGACGACGCGCATCTGGTGGGATAAGTAGTACTAGTTGGTTAACAGGATGAAAGAAGCTAGACGTGCGGAGAAAGAGATGAGAAAAATCCTCTATAACCGGTACACAATCTTTTTTCTTTCGTCGTTTCTCTTTCTTCTCAATAGTGCGCATCATAGGTTTATTAGTGATAATCGGGTTTGGCTGGGCGTCGTGTTTCGCCCAGCCAACTTTCTCTGACTCGACGGGTCTGATCCCGCGTCCGGTGTCGGTCCGGCCAGCCTCGGGCACATTCCTGCTAACCCGGCAGACCCGCCTGTCGGCTGACCAATCGGTTCCAACAGCCACCCTGGCGATGGCCCGGCAACTACTTGGCTTTTCGCTTCCTATCGCCACATCATCCGCGTCAACCCTTCAGCTACGCATCGACTCGACGGCTGTTCCTAAACCCGAAGGTTACCGACTGACAATCCGTACGACGGGAATCGAACTGATCGGCCACGACGCTACGGGCCTGTTTTTCGGTCTGCAATCGCTGCGTCAATTAGTCGAGTTAGCCGCGCCAGCCGGCAAATCCACCGCACTGGCGGACCGGCCGGTGCGCATCCGCTGTCAGCAGATTGACGATTATCCCCGCTTTCCGTACCGGGGTATGCAGCTCGATGTCAGCCGCCATCTGTTTCCGGTATCGTTCATCAGGAAATACATTGATCTGCTGGCCCGCTATAAGCTCAATACTTTCCACTGGCACCTGACCGACGATCAGGGCTGGCGTATCGAAATCAAGCGTTACCCGCAATTACAGCAGACGGCTGCCTACCGCGCCCAGACATTGATCGGCCACAAGAAGGAGTTGCCGCATCAGTTCGACGGCAAACGGTACGGTGGTTTTTATACGCAGGACGAGGTACGCGCGATTGTCCGGTATGCCGCTGAGCGCCACATTACCGTCATTCCCGAAATCGAGATGCCGGGCCATGCACTGGCGGCTCTGAGCGCCTTTCCGCAGTTGGGTTGTCAGAAGCCCGACGGGTCGCCGGGTGGCCCCTACGCTGCCGCTACGTTCTGGGGTATCTTCGACGATGTGTTCTGCGCGGGCAACGACAGCACGTTTACCATGCTGACCAATGTACTCGACGAAGTGATCGGTTTGTTCCCGTCCCGCTATGTTCATATCGGGGGCGACGAATGCCCAAAGGGCCGGTGGCAGACCTGCCCCCGTTGTCAGGCGCGTATCCGGTCGGAGAAGCTGGCGAACGAGAACGAGTTGCAGCGTTACTTTATCCGGCGTATTGAAAAGCACCTCAACCGGCGAGGTCGGCAGTTAATCGGCTGGGACGAAATTCTGGAAGGCCACAACCCCGACCTGCGCCTGTCGGACAGCGCGGCCGTGATGAGCTGGCGCGGGATTGAGGGCGGCATTCAGGCTATGCGGCAGCATCACTACGCCATCATGACGCCCGAAAGTCACGTTTATTTCGATTATTACCAGTCGCTCCACCCAGACGAACCCCTGGCGGCTGCGGGCTATACGCCCCTGCGCAAAACCTACAGCTATGAACCAATGCCCGACAGCCTCAGCGCCGACGAAGCGCGGTATCTGCTGGGCGTGCAGGGTAACGTCTGGACCGAGTACATGCCGACGCCCGACAAAGCAGAGTACATGGTCTTTCTTCGTTTGCTGGCGCTGGCTGAAACCGGCTGGACACCCCGCCCCCAACGCAACTACCCCGATTTTCTGCGTCGGCTCCGGCAGCAACAGCCCCTCCTTGACCGCCAAAACGTCCACTACGATCCGCATTTCGACGAACCAGCCGACACCGTCGGTGTATCGCCCGCCGGACAGGTGTTGTATACGTTGACGACGACCAAACCCGGTGCGCAACTTCGCTACACCACCGACGGCAGCGCCCCAACCGCCCGCAGTCCGCTGTACACGCAGCCGATAGCCATCACGCAGAGCAGCACCATCCGGTCGGCCCTGTTTGTCAACGGGCGTCAGCAGGATCGGGCTGTTAGGCAGGCGTTTACAATTAGCAGGGCGACGGGTAAGTCGGTAACGGTCAGTCCACTGCCGTCGGGCGCGTACCGACCGGCGAGCATGCAGGTACTCGTCAACGGGCGGACAGGCACTACGCGCTACAACACCGGCGAGTGGATAGGCTTTTCCGGCACCGATCCGGCACTGACCGTCGACCTTGACCGCCAACAAACCATATCGCAGGTCAGCACGCACATACTAGCCTACCGCTGGCAGCGTATGTGGCCACCCAAACTGCTTCGCATATCGGTTTCGACCGATGGCAACACGTACCGGACCGTCTATGAACAAACTCGTTTTCCCATCAACGGCATCAACCCCGTCGATGGCCGATTTACCCCGACACAGGCTCGCTATGTACGCATTCAGGCAACCGGACAGGGAACAATTCCCACCGGTGAATACGGCGCCGGTGGCAAAGCCTGGCTGTTGCTGGATGAGGTAATCGTCCGGTAGTGGCTGCACCGGCGGCCACTGTGGCACGGACCGGTGACCCATCGCGTCTCATCACGCGCCAGCCAATAGCATCTGGCAGTAAGACTATCCAGCGACCACCATCCGGGTGCTGAGACCGGTCCGCCGGTGCGGCAACGGATACTGAGACCACATCCGGGTGCCGAGACGCAACGGATTGCGTCTCTACCTAGTAAAAAACCGTCTTTACTCTCTTTTTCTTTCTCATGCGTCGACTTCTTTGCTTTGCCTTCACACTGCTGTTGCTGACAACCCACCGGGGTTGGGCGCAGGAGCAGCTGGGCGTTAACCACAACAAACCCGAACGGGAAACCTGGCTCAAAGACGCGGGTTTCGGCATGTTTATTCACTGGAACGTCGACACGCAGTTGGGTGTCGTCATCAGTCACTCGATGGTTGGCGCGTCGCCCGACTATGTCGACCGTTATATCCGTGAACTTCCTAAAACATTTTATCCTAAAGACTGGGACCCCGAACGGCTGGTGATTCTGGCCAAAAATGCGGGCATGAAATACATCATGTTCACGACCAAGCACCATGCTGGCTTCTGCATGTGGGACACCAAAACCACTGACTTCGGCGTGATGAATACGCCCTACAAAAAAGACATCGTCCGGCAATATGTCGACGCGTGTCGCAAGTGGGGTCTGGCCGTCGGGTTCTATTATTCACCCGAAGATTTTTCGTTTGCCTACCGCAACGGGATGAAAGACATCACCCGCGACGGACACTGGGAGAAAGCAAAGCCGTTTCAGGCCAAATACAAAACGTTCGTAGAAGCGCAGTGCCGCGAATTGATGACCAACTACGGCCCCGTGGATCTGTTTTTTATCGACAGCGACGTGCTGCGGGAAGAAGTCAAAGCGACGGTCTGGAAATACCAGCCCAACTGCCTGATTACGCGGGGCGCTCTGCAAACCCCCGAGCAGTACATGCCTGGTGAAACGCTCGAACGGCCGTGGGAAAGTAACATGACGATGGGTACGGCCTGGAATTACAAGCCCACCAACGACCATTACAAATCGGGTACGGAGCTGATCAACTTCCTGATCGAAGCGCGGGCGAAAGGCGGATCGTACCTGCTCAACGTCGGCCCGACGCAGTGGGGTGACCTGAACGAAGGGCAGATGGGTCGGCTGATGGAAATCGGCGCGTGGCACTTCATCAACCACGAATCCATTCACGACGTGCGGCCCTGGATTATACGTAATGAAGGCGATATCTGGTTCACCAGACACAAGACCGACAACACCGTATTTGCGTACCTGACGGGCATGCCCGACTGGCCACGCGGACAGCGTCGCGAATTTCTGCTGCGGTCGGTGAAAGCCACGGGAAAGACGGAAGTGAGCGTACTGGGTCAAACGGGTAACGTAGTCGAATACCAGCCCACTAACGATGGACAGACGCGTTTCGAGCAGACGGCCGAGGGCTTGAAAGTATCGGTCGTGCGGGCGCAACGCATTTACAACAACCACAAGTGGCCCAACCCGATCGTGCTTAAACTGACCAACGTGACGCCCGCCGTCGAGCCAGTTCAGTTCCGCACGATGTCTGCCGAAAAACTGCCCAACGGCAATCTGAAATTAACGGCCAACGTCCTTAAGCTGGGCGACGGCAAACAGTACCGGTTGGGCTTTTCCTACCGCCCGGTACAGAGTTCGCTCAACGAAGACTTTAACCAGCCCTGGACCCTGACGGACGTCTATCCGGTTTCGCAAACCGGCAACCAAAGTCTGGAACTGGTGGCCGGTACACTGAAAACCTACGATGAAATCGAATACCGCGCCGTGCTGATTCAGGATGGCCTGTCTATCGACGGGAACACCCTGAGCATCAGCAAGCTGCGACTGGAGTAGAGACGCCCCCCTTTGCATCTCAGCACCCGGATGGTATGTTTCGGGCTAGTAATGGCTAGCGCATACTGAGCTGCAAAGGCCGGGTCGCCGACGGTCCGCCGTTGCGGTGCGATTGCGTCTCTACAAACGACGAAAGACAAACTAATAACTCTATGCCCCTGCTAACCGTTGGCCTGTGTGTGTTGCTGCTGATCCTGATGATTTCATGGGGAAAAGTTAGCCCGTTTCTGTCGTTTCTGGTCGTGTCGCTGCTGGCGGGTGCGTTGCTGGGAATGCCCCTCGTCGACGTGGCCAAATCCGTACAGAAAGGCATTGGCGACACGCTGGGCGGGCTGGTCGTAGTGATCGCCTTGGGCGCCATGCTGGGCAAACTGGTCGCTGATAGTGGCGCGGCCCAGACAATCGCCGGGGTAATGATGAATCTGTTCGGGCAACGCTACATCCAGTGGGGACTCATGTGTACGGGCTTCATCATTGGCATTCCGCTGTTCTACAATGTCGGTTTCGTCCTGATGATACCGCTGATCTTCTCGGTCGTGTACCGCTACAAACTGCCCGCCGTCTACATCGGTCTGCCCATGCTGGCGTCGCTGTCGGTGGCCCACGGTTTTCTACCGCCCCACCC
>JAKONH010000362.1 GCA_022702045.1 Spirosomataceae bacterium | reverse complement strand
GACCCAAACTCGCTGTTTAGCCACTACCGACGCGTGATTCATTTTCGTAATAATCACCCGGTGCTGAACGATAACCTGAGTCGTATCAGCGAAACGGGTATCCGGCAGCGGGGAACATTGGCTTTTACCCGGCAATCGGCCGATGGGGAACGCGTGCTGGTCGTGCATAACCTGTCGCGGAAGGCAATCGACGTGGTATTGTCGCCCAACGAAGGCTGGTGTCAGCAACTGGTCTGGTCGTCGGTAGACGGGGCTTCGTACCAGAACGGGGTGGTGAGTGTACCCGCCTATAGTTTCGCGGTGCTAGCTTGATTAGCAATGCTTTGTGATTAATTTTTTGTCTTTCCGACGATAGGAGGAATCTTCTGTGGCAGGATAATTCCTTCCTCTTACTAAAGATCCCTCCTGTCGTCGGGATGACAAAAAGCAGTCGCTTTCTATTGGCGAAGGACCGCTATCTGTCAGCTGGTTAGCTAAGCGTGTCGCTAGTTTTCCGGGACGTACCAGAATGGGATGGTAGCGAGCTTTTCTTCGTTCCCAGATGAATCGGTCTGAAGGCTGACCTGTACGACGTTGCTGCCCTTTTTCAGGTTTGTCGGGAGTAATACGGTTTGCCAGCCGCGCTGATGCGCGGTACCCCGCTCGGTGAAAAACAAACCGGGGTTTTGGTAGAGCGAATCGTTGACGCTGATTCGCACCAGTCGGTTGACCTGCTGATTGCTCCATTTAGCAAACTGACTGCGCCGTTCGGTCAAGGGCAGTTCTTCGTTCCAGGTTGGCTCGGGAGCCAGTTTTCGTAGTAGTACATCCAGCGATTTGGGGTAAGCGATGTACAGGCGCACGTATGGTTCCCGAATGATATCGGCCTGAATAGTTGCTTCACCGGTGTACCCATCTTCTGTAAGTTGATTATCGTAAGCACCTGGGTTGATAAACAGGCTATCTACCCGGGCTGTGAACAGATGGCGTCGGCTGAGTAAAGAGGATCGACGTTCCTGTCGCGAGAAATCGACGAAAAACTCGATTATAATCAAGACCATAAAGGCAAACGCCATCATGCTTATGGTTCGCAGCAGTTTCTGGCGGGGAATATGACTGGAAAACGTGTTTGTAATGAAGGTAAATGGTTTGTAGAGGCCCCAGCTTACTGACCGGCTAGCCGCAAAGAACCGATAGTGAAAGCTGGCCATACCGGGCCGTTCCCGTATGCTGGGTATATTCAGTAGTAAGCTCACCGCCATGAAAATACCCAGTAGGATGAAGAACGTGATTTTTACCGGTTGCCAGTAGTGAGTGGGAATCAACGGACGAAGACCGGCATGCAGCAGCAGCAGTAGCAGATAGGAGAGGGCTACGACGATAAGTTGGAACACAAAGATGAAGGCTACCGCAAAGACGATGTTACAGCGCCGGTCGAGCTGCAAAATATATCTGTCAAGCGACCCCATGTATGCCTCCGTCCGTTGCCGGGAATAAGCCGTCGTGAAGGGTAGTTTATCGTATTGAACGCCAGCTGGATAAACGGCGAGTAGCCCGACCAGCGCTACCCAATAGGCCCGCATCACGAAATTGAGCAGGAAGGCGATGAACAACACGTAACAACCGGCTTTCATCATGCTCGTCGCCAGCTTAGGCAGCATGCCAGATAGGCCTTCTGTCTGACTAAGCAGGTTGTACTGAATGTAATCGAAGGCGGCATCCAGCAGATCGGGGACCTGCAAGACGGCGAACATGATTACGCCCGAAACGACCAGTTCAAGGTTCCAGCTTTGGGCCGTCAATTCACGTAATTTTTCCTGCTGCTGGGAAGATAGTTGATCGGTTGCCTCAGCCGGTTGGTCTACCATTAACATAGGGATGAACGAAATAGGGATGAACGAAATAGGGATGGTATTGGAAGCGGTCGAAACCGCTTCTGTTCGTAAAAATAAAGGCATTCCCAAGTCCGCCTAGTGGTAACGTGAAGAAATGAGACCGACCTGCCCTGCGTATTCGCTTTGCTAGCGAGCTTTCGGTTTTCATTTGGTCATAAAAGAACAGGCCCCCGCTTCCTGGGATGAGCGGGGGCCTGCTGTATGAAACAAGCTATACAGTGAATACAGTGAATACCTTACCGGGCTTTCAGGTAAGCAAACGGAATGATTACTTCCTCCAGCGATACGCCCCCGTGCTGGAATGTATTGCGGTAGTGGTTCACGTAGTAATTGTAGTTGTTCGGATACGCGAAGAAATAGTCTTCCATCGTAAAGACGTAGGCCGTCGAAACGTGTGGCTTGGGCAGAAACAGCCGTTCAGGCTTGCGGCCGACAAACAGGTGGTTATCGTCGAAACCCAGGTTTTTTCCCTGCTTGTAGCGCAGGTTGGTGTTCGTTTCGCGGTAGCCGACAATCTTGGCCGGTTTCTGTACCCGAATCATACCATGGTCGGTCGTTACGATGAGCCGCCCGCCCTTGGCCGCAATTTTCTGCACGAACTCAAGCAGGGGCGAATGCAGAAACCAAGACCGCATGATCGAGCGATAGGCCGATTCGTCGGGAGCCAGCTCCTTGATCATCGCCATGTCGGTACGGGCGTGAGAAAGCATGTCCACGAAGTTGAAAACGACCACGTTGAGCTGGTTTTGCAGCAGGTTGTTGAAATTGTCGACCAGACTCTTGCCCTGATTGACGTTCAGAATCTTGTGGTACGACATTTTCACGTTCAGGCGGCTCTGCTCCAGCTGACGGCGCAGAAACTCATCTTCGTGGTTGTTCAGCCCTTCGTCTTCGTTGTCGTCGTTAACCCATAGGTCGGGGTGCTTGCGCTCCATCTCGCTCGGCATCATACCCGAGAAAATAGCGTTTCGGGCAAAACCGGTCGTCGTAGGCAGAATCGAGTAGTAAGGCGTTTCTTCTTCTACCGTGAAGTACTCGGCCAGCAACGGCTCGATCACCTTCCATTGGTCGTAACGCAGGTTATCGATCAGCAGGAAAAATAGTGGAGGCTGGTTGCTACCCGCTTCGAGCAGTGGAAACACCTTCTTCCGCATCAGCTGATGCGACATGATCGGGTGGGGCGCTTTCGGGTCGTTGAGCCAGTCTTCGTAATTATCCATGAGGAATTTGCAGAAAGTAGCGTTGGCTTCGCTCTTCTGCATGTTCATCACTTCCAGCATGCTCTTATCCTGCGAACTGTCAAGTTCCAGCTCCCAGTAAATGAGTTTTTTGTAAACGTCTGCCCATTCGTTGAAATCCATGCGGTCGTTATACTGCATGGATATATTGCGGAAGTCTTGCTGGTAGCCGATGTTGGTGCGTTCGGTAACCAGTCGCTTGTTGTCGAGGATTTTCTTAACCGACAGCAGGATTTGATTTGGGTTGAGCGGCTTGATAAGGTAATCGGCGATTTTGGAGCCAATTGCTTCCTCCATAATATGCTCTTCTTCGCTCTTCGTAATCATCACGACGGGCAGATTTGGGCGCATCTGTTTGATCTGACCAAGCGTTTCGAGCCCTGTCATGCCCGGCATCATTTCGTCGAGAAATACAACGTCGTAGTTAGTTTGCTCGACCTGATCGATCGCGTCGGCCCCGCTGTTGACGGGCGTTACGTCGTACCCTTTATTCTTCAAAAACAGGATGTGGGGCTTGAGCAGATCAATCTCGTCGTCGGCCCAAAGTATCGAATAGTTTTGCATAGAATCCGTGGTTAAGTGGGCTAGTTTACGAATAAATAAAGCCCGAACTGGTTTAACTCCAAACGTCTGCTTCTGTTCGGCGGGTTCAGAATTAAGGTTTTTTAACAGCGGGCCGGCCCTGTCTTAGCGGTTGAAATGCAGACAGAAAAGCGGTACAAAGACGTTTACTAACAGAACGAACCGTAAATTTTACCGTACTTTTACGACGGTCTTTCGCTCCCTGAAGGCTCTATACAAAACCTATGAAGCAGTTCCTATTGAGTTTGTTTGGTTTGCTTGCCCTGAGTGCTACTGCGTATGCCCGGCCGGTACCTTTTGATTCGGTTGGCGTAGAAAAAAAAGACGGCAAACGATTCATTCTCCACCGGGTCGATCAGGGGCAGACGCTTTTCTCCATTGCCCGGCGATACAAGCGATCGGTCAGTGCCATCAAAGCCGCTAACCCGGATCTGGGTGACGGTGTACGGTCCGATCAGGTTATCCGTATCCCCATCCCGGCCAACGCGCTGACGCCCAAACAGGCAGTGGCGATCGACAAGGCAATCATCAAAGAAGACCGCACCGTAAAAGCAGCTGCGAAAGCCGCCGACCCGACCCGGACGGGGATTCACGTCGTAGAAAAAGGGCAAACTCTGTACAGTCTGGCGACGCGCTACGGTGTTTCGCAGGATCAGCTTCGGCAATGGAATAACCTGCCCTCAAACAGCGTGCTGATCGGGCAGGCGCTGATCGTGACAGAGAAGGCACATCAGGAACGTGTGCCTGGCCCGTCGGTAGCCGCTACTACCCCCCGCACTGAACGGCCCGAACCGACGAAAATAGAGACGCGGAATACAGAAGCGAAGCCTAAGAACGAAACGGCGAAGTCCGACGTAGCCAAAGCCGAACCAACGCGCCCAGAGCCAACCAAGTCGGAGCCGCGCCCTGCCGAGTCGAAGCCGACCACCAAACCCGCCACCACCGAACCTGCATCGACCCGCCCGACGGAATCACGTCCAGTATCGACCGTGCCGATTGCTGAAGTTGAATTGCCACACCCCGGCAATGACGCGCCCATGCCGACGCGAGGCCGGCGTTTATCGACAACGGGCGTTGCTGAAATGATCGACGGACCTGACGGATCGGGCAAATACTTGGCATTGCACCGTACGGCCCCCATCGGTACGCTGGTGCAGGTGCGCAACGCATTCAACAGCCAGAGCATCTGGGTAAAAGTGATCGGCCGACTGCCCGATACGGGTGTCAACGACAAAATTCTGATTAAACTGTCGAGTCAGGCGTTCGCGAAACTTTCCCCCGATGACCGGCGTTTTCGAGCCGAAGTCAGTTACATCGCGCCGTAGCGCCAAAGGCGCAGTTTACAGTTTTCGGTATACAGTAAACCGAGAACCGTATACCGTCCAACTATCACGTATGGAAACCAAAGAAGAACGCTTTGCCCGACGGCATCAGGAACGGGACAAAAAAATGAGAGCCACGCCCGGTTATATGACGTTTAACGTCATGTTCACGCTGGCGTATCCGTTTATCGCGGTTTTCACGTTTGTTATGTCAACACTGCTTGCCGTTTTTTCGGGTGTATCGAAAGCAATGGCGTGGGTTGTTAGCGGAGGGCGATCGCGTTGATTCGGGCGGAAGTCGCGGATTTACTCAACCGCAAAGCTAATCAGTACAACAGGCCACCGTTTATCGAGC
>JAKONH010000348.1 GCA_022702045.1 Spirosomataceae bacterium | reverse complement strand
GTGCCGAGGTACGTTGCGCCCACTGGCCGGATCGACACGTTAACGTCACACCGTAACGAACCCTCTTCCATATTACCATCACAAATGTCGAGGTAGCGTACCAGTCGCCGGACTTCGGTCAGGTATTGTCCCGCTTCGTCCGCAGTACGTATACATGGCTCCGTTACCATTTCGATCAGCGGTGTACCCGCCCGATTGTAGTCGAGTTGGGTAGTCCAGTCGCTGCCGTCGTGAATCGATTTGCCCGCATCTTCCTCTAAATGAATATGATGCAACTGAATTGCGGTTTGGTACGATTCGCCCGTAACGGGGTCTTTCGCCGTGATGGGTACGGTACCGCCAACGCAGATCGGCCCTTTGTCCTGCGACAGCTGATAGCCCTTCGGTAGATCGGGGTAGAAATAATTTTTCCGCGCAAACACGTTGTGCCGCGTGATCTCGCTACCAACCGCAAGCCCAATCCGAACGGCGTATTCAACGGCCTGCCGATTAGCTTTGGGCAAGGTGCCGGGGTGGCCTAGGGTGATCACGCTGACGTGGGTATTTGGGTCACCACCAAAGGCGTTGGTGTCGGCTGCAAACATCTTACTGTGTGTAAGTAGCTGGCAATGAACTTCTAGGCCGATAACGGCTTCATAGCGGGTCAGCGTATCGGCTGAACAGGACGTGTCGACAACCATGGCATTGAAAAATCGTTTAGACAAAGGTAACCCGAAAAAGCGGTACGGTGCGTACAGGGCCTTTTGTACGTTAACATGGGCTGAACTGACGCTATGTCAGATCGGTCAGGCCATTGGTAAGCGGGCAAAAAGCAGCCATTCAAGGACCGCTTATACAGTTCTTTGCCAACATCTGGGTAAACACTGGGTTAGGGGGGCACTAACCAAGTTAACTACTCGATTTTATGGTTTCATTTCTACGCACCCGCTATCTGTGGTGCCTACTCTGCATGTGCTATGCACTATGCCTTAGTCCCGGGTACGCCCAGCCATCAACAAACAACCCATCATCGACCAAACAACGCCCACTTTCCGGGCGCGTTACAACGACTACCGGTGAAGCACTACCCGGTGTGACAATTATCCAAAAGGGAACAACGCAGGGCACGACAACCGACGTCAATGGCAACTTTCAGCTATCCGTCAGCGATCAGAACGCAACACTAACGATTAGCTACATCGGCTACGTCACGCAGCAAGTGCCCGTCGGTTCGCAGACGTCGTTTACCATCCAACTCAAAGAAGATGCACAGGCGCTCAGCGAAGTGGTCGTCGTTGGGTACGGCACGCAAAAACGGTCGACGCTGACCGGCGCGGTGGCTGAGGTGTCGGGCCGCGATCTAGTGCAAAGTCCCCAACCCAATCTAGCGAACTCGCTCGTAGGTCGAACGCCGGGTTTGATTGCCTTAAACCGATCAGGTGAGCCGGGCCGGGATGGGTCTCAGTTTTTTATCCGGGGCCGCTCGACACTGGGCGATCCGAACCCGCTTATCGTTATCGACGGGGTAGCGAACCGGCTAGGCGGCCTGGACCGGCTCGATCCCAATGAGGTTGAAAGCGTGTCGGTGTTGAAAGACGCGTCGGCGTCAATTTATGGGGCGCAGGCGGCCAACGGCGTTATTCTGGTAACAACCCGGCGCGGGAGCAAGGGCAAACCGCAGATCACCTACAATTTCAATCAGGGTTTTTCGACGCCGACACGCCTGCCGAAAATGGCTGATGCGGCTACCTATGCCCAAATTCTGAATGAGATTCAGTACTATTCCAATCCAGGTAGAGGGCTCAACCAACGATACACCGACAAACAGATTCAGACATTCCGCGACGGCTCTGACCCGCTCAATTACCCCAATACAAACTGGTTGCAGACAGTGCTGCGTTCGGCGGCTCCGCAGCACCGGCATACGCTTGGCATCAGTGGGGGCAACGACGACATTCGCTATCTGGTGTCGTTCGGGAATCTGTTTCAGGATGGTATCTATAAAAACGGAACGGCCAAGTACAACCAATACAGCCTGCGCGCCAACGTCGACGCAAACGTCGGCAAAAATCTGACGATTGGTGTCGACATAAACGGGCGGCAGGAAGACCGTAATTACCCACTCGACTCCGCCAGCCGTATTTTCCGGTATGCGTTGCGGGCCTACCCAACGCTGGTTGCGGTTTATCCCAATGGACTGCCAGGCTCGGGTACCGATCAGGGCCGTAATCCGGTACTACAGGTTACCGATGCCCTCGGCTATCAGCGCGACCGACGCGGGTACATCAACGCAACCGTGCGCCTGCGGGAGAACCTGCCGTTTCTGCCAGGCCTTTCCGTCGATGGCTTCGCTGCCCTTGATAAGTTGTATCAGTTCAACAAGCAGTGGTCGGTCCCCTGGACGACGTACAATTACAACGCGACTACCGGACAGTATGCGCCACAAGTAAACCCGCCTAGTGTGCCCGGTTTGTTACAGGGGCAGACAAACGTGACGCAGATTACACTCAACGCCCGCGTCAACTACGACCATACGTTTGGCCCGAACAAGTTGTCGGCTTTTCTGGCATACGAGCAGAGCACCTACAATAGCACGCTGTTTACGGCGTACCGCAGCAGTTTCGTCAGTACTAGCATTGCCGATTTTTACGCGGGTAGCGAAAGTGACCGGGTGAGCGGGCAACCGTTTGCATCGGCGCGGCAGAACTATTTCGGACGGGTACAATACAATCTCAAGGATCGTTACCTGGCCGAGTTTCAGGGGCGTTACGATGGGTCGCAGAACTTTGCCAGTGATCAGCGATTCGGCTTCTTCCCGGCCTTGTTGCTGGGCTGGCGCATTTCCGACGAACCCTGGTTTAAAACAACCGGCACGGCCTTCGTCAATAGTCTGAAGATGCGGGCGTCCTACGGTTTGCTAGGTAACGACCGGATTGCGCAGTTTCAATACCTGGCGTCCTACGTGTTCGATCCCGGTTATATTCTGGGCGATTCCCCCGTTCGGCAACCCGGCCTGACGGCGAGTACAGAACCTAACCCGAATGTAACATGGGAGAAAGCGCAGACGGCTAACATCGCGATCGACGGCGTTTTGTTCGATGGTAAGCTGAACGTGACGTTCGACTATTTCAATACGTTGCGCAACGATATCCTGATTCGGCGTAACGTATCGGTGCCTGATTATACCGGGCTGGTATTGCCCAATGAAAATCTGGGTCGACTCACGAATCGTGGTTTCGACTTTCAGATCACGCATAACAATACCTACGGACCGATCAACGTGTCGGTCGGGACGAACTTCACCTATGCCCGCAACCGGGTGCAGTTTCTGGATGAAGTGTCGGGCTTGCCGACGTATCAGCAACAGACGGGCCAGTCGATCAGTGATCCGACCTACGGCGGTTTACTCTACCGGAGTCAGGGTATTTTCCGGACGCAGGCCGAGGTCGATGCTTACCCGCACGTGCTGGGGGCCGGACCGGGTGATATTAAGCTGGAAGACGTTGACGGTAATGGCGTGATCGACGCGAACGACCGTATCCGGCCCCACTATAGCAATGTTCCCGAAATTGTCTATGGCGTGCCGATCAACCTGATCTGGCGAGGTATCGACCTGAATATTTTGGTGCAGGGGCAGGCGCACGTATCGCAATACCTGCTGCTCGAATCGGGTTCGACGGGTAACTTCTTCGCGCAGGATGCCGCAAACCGCTGGAGTCCTACCAATACCGATGGCACGTTTCCACGTGTGTCGAGCGAAATGCTGAACAGCGTCAATGGCGTCTATCAGAACACATACTGGCTGAAAAATGCGGCTTTTACCCGGCTGAAAAACGTACAGATTGGCTACAACCTGCCGAAAACGTTGCTCGATAAGTTCAAGATTCAGTCGCTACGCGTTTACGCCAGCGGCTTTAATCTGTTAACGTTCGACCAACTAAAGACGATCGATCCCGAAGGGGGCTCGGCGCAGGGCTGGTTTTACCCACAACAGCGTGTATACAACCTCGGTCTTAGTGCACGATTTTAAAGAGCGAAAGAGTGAATGA
Organism: Spirosomataceae bacterium; assembly: GCA_022702045.1. Lineage (GTDB taxonomy): Bacteria > Bacteroidota > Bacteroidia > Cytophagales > Spirosomataceae > Spirosoma. Next base: position 5,620 of record JAKONH010000348.1, on the reverse strand, counting down.
GCGATTTAGCCGTCGCACAATACTCTGCTACTCTACTGCCTCATCACGTATTTATTATCCCTCAGTTAAATGAAACGGCCCCATATACTCCCGCTCTTTCTCTCTTTCACTCTTTCGCTTTTTGTAACCGCCTGCTCGCATGATCTGCTAGATAAAGCGCCCGTCGATCGTATCAGTGAGGACGCCGTCTGGACCGATGCCGCCTTGGTGCAGACATTCGTCAACTCGAAATATCGCGATCTGAGTTTCGGCTTCAACTGGAATGGCGATGAACTCATGTGGGCGTCGGCTTCCGACGAATCGCTTTTTAGCCACGATTATGGTATGTGGGCCATCAATAAAGGGGAACTGACCCCGGCGAATTTAGCCATACTGAGCAGTGGACCTACTGAATACAATGGCAACATGAATCCCTGGAGCAAGAACTATCGCTACATCCGTGACAGTAATATCTTTTTTGGAAAGATTGCGTCCGTGCCGATGGACTCAACGTTACGCCGGCGGCTGACTGGAGAGATAACGTTTCTGCGCGCGTTCCGCTACTTCGATCTGGTTCGCAACTACGGCGGTATTCCGTTAATTACGCAGTCGTTCGGTCTGGGCGACGATTATGCCGCTACCCGCCGGGCAACGCTTGATGAAAGCATAAACTTTGTCGTCAATGAAGCTGATAAAGCGGCTGCGCTGCTACCCGTTTCGTACACGGGTACGGACGTGGGTCGGGCAACAAAAGGCGCTGCGCTAGCGCTCAAAGCCCGGATGCTGTTGTATGCAGCTTCACCGCTGTATGCGTCGGCAGCAAGCACAGCCCGCTGGCAGGCAGCAGCGCAAGCTGCGCAGGCTGTACTCGACCTGAACGCGTATCAACTGTATCCTAACTATCAGCAGTTATTTTTAATACCCAACAACAGTGAGGTGATCTTTAACCGGATTGAAGCGCAGCAGGGCGATAGCTTCCTGAATCTGGAGCGGTGGAATGGGCCAAACGGATACGGCGGCTGGGGTGGTAATGTACCTACGCAAACGCTAGTTGATGCGTACGAGACACTGGATGGTCGTTCTATAACGGATGCTAATTCTGGCTATGATGCGCAGAACCCCTATGCCAACCGAGATCCTCGACTGTCGGCCACCGTGCTGTACAACGGAGCCTCATACCGAGGGCGGGCGCTGGAAACGTTTCGGCCAAGCGGACTGGATAGTCCCGACGGGCCGGAATCGTTCAACACCTCGCCGACAGGCTATTACTTACGCAAGTTTATCGATGAGTCGCGCGACTTAGGCTCGGCTACGGGCAGTCAGGCACCCTGGATTTATTTTCGACTAGGGGAGGTACTGCTGAATTACGCAGAAGCACAGAATGAAGCCGCCGGCCCTGACGCGAGTGTATATACGGCTATCAACCGGGTACGGGTGCGCGCGTCGATGCCTGCGCTGCCCGCCGGATTGTCACAAGCGCAGATGCGCGATCGAATTCGACATGAACGGCAGGTTGAACTAGCCTATGAAGAGCACCGCTACTATGACGTTCGTCGGTGGAAAATCGCTGGTACTACCGAGAACTTACCAGTACGTGGCGCTGCTATTACCAAGGATGCCTCTGGTAAGCTGCAGTTTGCGTATCCATCCGTACAGGAACGGCGTTTCAATGAGCGAAACTACTTTTTGCCGATACCACTAAAGGAAACGCAGGCGAATCCTGATCTGATGCAGAATACAGGCTATTGATTAATTCAGTTGTTCCCCCGCCTGCTAGCAGGCGGGGGAACGCTTAGTTCTTAGTGAATAAAGCGCTTGTCGCGGTGTGTACGATAGGCTAGCCAAATCACAACGGCCATCGTTATACCAAACCAAACGAACGGCAACCGAAGATCGAGCGCTGAGAGAGCTCCAAATAATAACGTCGTAACCAGACTGGCAAAACCCTGCATCCCCTGTACCAAACCAAACAGGGTTCCCCGGTCAGCCTCTTCAGTACGTTCAGCGATCAGCCCTTCCACAATACCCGAAATCAGGCCAATGCTCAGACAATCGATGGCCACCAACCCGTATAAAGCTATCGTCGATGTGCCTACCAGACTGTAACCGATCAGCACGGGCACACCAAGTATGGCAAACCATAATACAGTTTTTGTCTGGTTGAGCCGATCTGTGAGAAAGCGGTAGAAAATAAACGACGTGATGACACTGAATCCGCCGTAGTAAATGAAAAAATAGGAAATCGCTTTCGTGCCAAACTGTAAAGGCCCCAGCGCCAGGTACGTGACAAAATAAGTGTAATATCCCTGCGTCAGCGCCAGTGCCGTTCGAATCATGACCAGCGTTTGGAGACCCGGCCGCTCGGATTCTTTCTCGGCAAGCTGCCGCCACAGCGCAATCGGATTGATTGATTCAAAGATCGTTTGCTTCAACTTACTTCGATTTATTCCTTCTTTCTCTGGGCAAGTTTCGCCAATCAACAGGCTAGTACCAATGTTGAGTACCGACAGTCCCAACGCTATGTAAATAATGTAGTTTGTTTGCTCCTTCTCGGGAATTGTGAAGATTGTTAGTAAGCCCCCCGCTACCATTGGGCCAAGGACGTTCCCCAGCGAGACGATAGTGCCCTGAATACCTAAATTTTTGACGAGGTTTTCCTTGGGCGATACATCAGTGATAGCGGAGCGGACGGTAGCAAACATGCCATTTGTTAACCCATCACTGACACGATTGACCAATAATAAACCGGCTTTTATGGGAAGTAGCAGCAGATTGGCAAGTGCCGTACCAATACTCGACACAATAAGGATAGGCCGACGACCAACGGCATCCGCTAGCTTTCCTAGTAGCGGACCGGAAAAAAGCTGAAGACCCAGGAACAGAGCCGTAGCCCCCGATAACCACAGTTCAGGATGCGATCGGCCGGCAACGAATTGGGGCATCACGGGCGAGATAGCTGCTCCGACTACAACATCAATTAAAACGAGCGTATAGATCAGCAGCAACTGACGATTCTTGACCATGATTAGTCAAGAGGACGATTAACGGCAATGTTCAGACAATCAGGTAAATCATCCGTAGATTTAATACTATATGACCCGTAGCCGGTATTTCAGGTATGTCTGTGCCAGAAGAACGATTTTCTGTGGGTTCGGTACCCGTATACGTTGATTACTGATTGTTGTTGCCGACAGCCGTTTTATTTTCCGGAACAGCGTTAGGTAATAGGTGTACGCTAGATAAACACCCATGCGCGCGCCGGCCGGCAGCTTCAAAATTCCTTTCAGCGCATCGTCAAAATCGTGCTGAATATCGGCTTCAATCTGTTGCTTGGCTTTCTGCCCGAACGCCTGAAAGTCGACGCCCGGAAAATAGGTGCGCCCACGGTCGGCGAAATCACTTTTGAGGTCGCGCAGGAAGTTTACCTTTTGAAAAGCCGCACCCAGCTTACGGGCTGATTCGCGTAGCCGGTCGTATTCAGCGCAGTCACCTTCACAAAACACGCGCAGACACATCAGGCCCACCACTTCGGCCGACCCGTAGATGTACTCGTCGTACCCATCAGCATCGTACTGCTGATTATACAGGTCCATTTCCATGCTATGCAGGAACGCATCGATCAGTGGCCGGTCGATGCTGTACTGTCGAACGACCATTTGGAACGAATGCAACACCGGATTCAGACTGATTCCTTCTTCAATTGCCTGGTAAGTATCGTGCCGGAACCGATCAAGCAACGTTTTCTTGTCGTAGTCGTGAAAGGTATCAACAATCTCATCGGCGTAGCGCACAAAGCCGTAAATGGCGTAAATGGGCAAATGAAATTTACGATCGAGCGTTTTAATGCCCAGTGTAAATGAGGTACTATATCGCTCCGTGACGAGTTTGCTGCATTCAAGGGCGGTGTTGTTAAACAGGGCCATCATAGGCGTCATGGAGTGAGGTTAAGCGTTCTTGGGCAAGTGAGGTGTAAATTAACTGAATTCTTTGGCAACCTCGTCGGCAACGACCAGTCCCGAAATAAGCGATGGGGGAACACCCGGCCCCGGAACGGTTAGTTGGCCGGTATAGAACAGATTGTTTACCCGTTTGTTCTTTAGCGATGGTTTGAGCAGGGCCGTTTGCTTCAGCGTGTTGGCCAAGCCATAAGCGTTACCACGAAATGCGTTATAATCCTGCTTAAAATCGGCGTGGGCGTAACTACGCTTGAAAACAATGTGGTTGCGGATGTCTGTACCCGTATACGTTTCAAGCCGATCCATTAGCATCGTAAAGTAACGTTCGCGTGTTTCCTCGTCATCCGTTAGGTCAGGTGCCACCGGAATTAGGAGAAACAGATTCTCGCAACCTTCTGGTGCGACACTGGGATCAGTCTTCGATGGAGCCGACGCATAGAAGAGAGGCTTCGTTGGCCAGCGTGGGGTTTCGTATATTTCCTGGGCATGCACCTTGAAATCTTCGTCGAAGAACAGGTTGTGATGCTGTAGCTTGGGAATACGCTTGCTGATACCTAAATAAAACAAGAGTGACGAAGGGGCCATCACCCTGCTTTTCCAATATGCGTCGTCGTAATTACGGGTGCCACCCGTCAGCAATGCGCTATCAACGTGATGATAATCAGCTCCGGCCACAACAACGTCCGTTTCAAAAACGCCCTTGTCTGTTACAATACGTTTGACCTGCCGATTGGTAACCTCAATCGACTGTACGGTTTGATTCAGCAGAATCTTAACTCCTTTTTCTTCGGCAAGGCTGACCATAGCTTTCACGATTTCGTGCATACCCCCCATCGGATACCAGGTGCCCAGCGCCATTTCTGCATAATTCATCAGACTATACATAGCCGGTGTATTTTCTGGTGTGGCACCCAGAAACAACACTGGAAATTCTACAATTTCGAGTAAGCGGGGGTGCTGGAAATACTTACGAGCATGGCTCGCCAACGATTGAAAAATGTCCAGTCGTGCTACATCAGCTAACAGCTTTATGCTAAAAAATTCTGTGAGCGAACGACTCGGCTTCCACACAAAGTTGTGCATACCAACCTCATACTTGTATGCAGCCTGTTTCAGAAACGCCCGCAGGCGGGGACCGCTACCCGGCTCAAACTGCTCAAATAGCAAGGCTAGATTATCAAGGCCAGCAGGGAGGTCAACGGCTTCCTGGGGTCCAAAAATAACTTTGTAAGAGGGATCGAGTCGGACAAGATTATAGTAGTCAGCGGTTTTTTTGCCGAAGCGTTCGAAATACGTGTCGAATACGTCAGGCATCCAGTACCAGCTTGGTCCCATGTCGAACGTAAAGCCGTCGGCCTGGAACACGCGAGCCCGACCACCGGCCATACTGTTTTTTTCAAGAATCGTTACGTCGTATCCTTTTTGCGCCAGCGAGGTAGCGGCTGCCAGTCCGGCGAAGCCGGCACCAATGACGAGAATGCGTTTGGGCATTACAGGAAAATAAAAAAAACCGACTGAATGTCGGTTATGCAACTGTCTGTAACAAAAAAAAGTTGGACGGAACTCCACCCAACTTTTCGAACCTTCCTCTTTTTTAACCAAAAACTACTCAATCAATATTACTTAGACGGCGATTGGCCGAAAAAGTATCGCTTACGCGTTGTAATGTGCGTAAACTTTCAATT
>JAKONH010000337.1 GCA_022702045.1 Spirosomataceae bacterium | reverse complement strand
ATCCATAGTGCCGATTGGTGGCACGGGCCTGCTCGTACAGTACGGAACCGACGGCGCAGGCCCGACAACGCTGATCCGGGCCGACATCGACGCCCTGCCGATTCAGGAAGCAAATACGGTTGTGTACCGATCTCAATATGCGGGGATTTCGCACAAGTGCGGGCACGATGGGCATACGGCGATTCTGGTCCGACTGGCGGCTTCGCTCAATGCGACACCGATTGCCAGAGGACGGGTATAGCTGCTGTTTCAGCCTGCTGAAGAAACAGGCCAGGGGGCTGAGGCCGTATTGCACGATCCGGCTTTTACGGCCATTATGCCCAATCGTGTGTTCGCGCTGCACAACCTACCGGGCTTCCCTGAAGGCACAATTATCTGCAAACCCGGCCCGTTTACCGCGTCGGTGCAAAGTATGATCGTTTCGTTTACAGGTAGGGTGGCGCACGCTGCCGAACCGGAGCAGGGTCATAACCCGGCCTACGTCATGAGCGCGTTTATCACGCAGACACGCACACTGCAACAGACCGATATACAGCACGATACGTTTGCGCTGATTACGCCGGTTTATAGCACACTGGGTGAAAAATCATACGGGGTATCGGCGGGGTATGGCGAAGTTCATCTGACACTGCGTACGAAAAGCGCCCGACGTATGGACGAACTGACCGGGCAGTTGCATTCGCTGCTCAATCAGCTGACAGCCGATAGCGGTATTAGCGTCGAGACGCGATATACCGATGCGTTTGCCGCCAACGAGAACGCTCCGAATGCCTTTGCGCAGGTGCGTCAATGTGCCCAAATGCTCGACTTCCCGTTTCAGGAGTTACGCGAACCCCTGCGGTGGGGCGAAGATTTCGGGCTATTCACCCAACGGTTTCCGGGGGCAATGTTCGGCATTGGCGCAGGCGAAGACAGCCCCGCCCTGCACCAGGCCGACTATGACTTCAACGATCGGCTGATCGAACCGGCCGCACGTATGTTTCGCGTCCTGATCGATCTGGAACATACCTGATCAGTAACCCTTTAAGCTACCTGCACGCCAACTTCATAGTAGTCGACCGTAGGCGGACCGGCAAAATATTCCTTCATATCGGCCATGACGCCCTGCAGGAATCCATTCGTTTCAGCCCCCTGTCGGTGTTCCGCCGATTCCCACAGCGTCACCATCAGGCATTTGTCGGTATCGACATTGGTGAGAAACCGACTGTTCTTGAAACCATCGAGCTGCTTGAGCGCAGGACCGACGACGTCACGGAAGTGCGCGGTGGCCGATTCGATTGTATTGGGTTTGCGTTGTACCTGAATGACGCGGGCGAACATAAGCTATATGGATTAGCGGTTAGTCCAGGCAAATAAACTGCTTTTCCGAAGTAGCCCATAGTCGGCAACGCAGTTTATAGCAGCCGTTTAGTAAAGTAATCCGCTCGTTTTCCTGTCAGATTCTGTAGCTTATCCGCGTCTACTTGATCACACTCCTTATTTCCTGCCTTCGACCATGTCTTCGTCTCTAAAATCCGTTTCGCGCCGTCAGTTCATCAACGGCAGTCTAACCACAGCCGCCAGCCTTACCGTAGCCGGTACGTTACCGACGCTGGCCCACACGCTACCCGCCCCACCCGACGACAATTTGCTCGTCGTCGGGCCGGTAGAAGGCTATTCACCCATGATCGGCTCCCTGGTATCGATGATGCGCTATAACCGCGACACGATTCTCCGAACGGTAAAGGGCCTGACACCGGCTCAGCTCGATCACCTGTTCGATGCCAACGCCAATACCATCGGTGCACTCATCATGCACCTCGGCGCAACCGACAAATTTTACCAGATCAACACCTTTGAAGGCCGACAGGAATTTAACGAAGCTGAGAAGAAGGAATGGGGCGCTGCGATGGAACTGGGCGACGCCGGCCGGACAACTATCAAGGGCCACGACGTACAGTACTATCTCGACAAGATCACGGCCGTACGCGATGAGACGCTGGCCCAACTCAAGACGAAAGACGACAAGTGGCTACTGGCCCTAGACCCGATCTGGTCGAAGCAGCAACCCGTCAACACCTACTGGAAGTGGTTCCACGTCTGCGAACACGAATCGAACCACCGGGGGCAAATCACCTGGCTCAAGAGCCGCCTGCCGGGCATGAAGCCGGGGAAAGACTGAGGCAATTCATTCGCTCGTTACGTTTATGCCAAACGATTTCTGAGGCATGACCGATTTACTTTTCAACTCGGCGGCTTTGGCCTATCCAATTCCATCGTCGGTAATGGCTACCCGCAATTTATTGTCAGTTGGCTGTTCCACCCGTATCGTTACGGCCCCTCTTGGCATTCATTAATCGCATTCTCAACATAGGCCTGGAGCAACGGAGGTATTTCGATAAACTCGGTATCGACATAGTCGGCTACCTCAATCGTGAAGCGCAGCTTGGTTTTAAGCCGCATGGCTTCCAGGTCCAGATAAAGCTGTAAAGCATTGAGTTCATTTCGGAGCGTGACCCGTTAGGTAGAGATAGCTGAATTTCTACTGGCTTTTTGTGCGTGGTGGTTCTGCCCGACAGAACGACCGGATTTTGAGCAAAGCACTTCACGCAATATTCCTGCTATTGGCAGGTCTATTTCTGCTGGTGGCCCTGAAAGGGTGGAAATGGAGCGGGGGGTGTCCGTAGTTTCGGCTAAACCCAATTGTTCAGCTATCATGGAAAAAGCCTACCGAAACGTCAGTTATCTGTTTGGGGCCGTTCTGCTCCTTGTGTTTGTGGCCTTTTATAAAACTTATTTCGGTCTGTTTCCACAGTTTACGGGCATTCATGGCCTCATTCATAGTCACGCCATTACAGTACTCCTCTGGCTTTTGTTACTGATTATTCAGCCAATTCTGATTGTACGGAAGCAGGTGGCGTTGCATCGCGTATTGGGCAAGGCGACCTATGGCTTTGTGCCGGTCATGGTTATTCTGTTGGTGCTGGTAGCTCGCTCAGGCCAACTGCATCAGAAAGACCTGGGCGTTTTTCTGGTCAATATTCTCGATGTGAGTCTATTTGTCGCATTTTACGGTTTGGCTATTGCGTATCGACACCATCCGGCTTACCACGCCCGGTTTATGGTAATGACCATTCTGCCATTTATCAGTCCGGCATTGGGTCGCCTGCCGCAAATTCCGCTACCACCCGGAATACCGTATCTGCTTATTGTTGCCGGACTTTTGCTGTACGAACGATTTCACCGGAAAGTGTACAAGCCCTATCTGATTTCGTTGGGTATCTCTCTGGGCCTGTTTCTGCCATTGTTGGGCCTGTTTTTGTTCGGGATGCCGCTGGTTGAGCAGCTTTGGCAGGTTTGTTTTGGCTAGCGGAATGACTCATTAACACCGTATAGTTCGATAACTCCCCCTTTTTCCAGCTACTCTTTAAATACAGCTACTTTCGATAGCCGTTTCAGCCAAGGGAACGACCAGCTTAACCGCGATTTTCAATCAAAGTACGGCTCGATTGACCGGATGGCGTTGCGGTCGATGAGCATTTGCTGGTTGATACGGTAAAACTGATCGGCCTTGCAGACCGATTCGATGTATTCCAGATTTTTCAGGAGTGGGTGCCGCTCTCCGCTGAAGGTATACAACTGAACGAGTTCATACTAAATCGTGATGGCGGCAATGTCTTTGGTGTAAATGACGATGGACTTTCGCGGTGCTGGATCAGAAAGCTCTCCTTGTAATTTTTCTCGCGGGTAGGTAGCAGCAGGGCGGGATTGATACCCTTATGGCTGACGCTGGCGACCAGTTTTTTATACCGCATCAGAGCTGCGTGGATTTCTTCTTCCCGAAACGGTTTGAAGATGTAATTGATACTGCTGTCGATCTAACGCAGGGTCACCAGCCGCAGCCCGAATTGAATACGCGGAAGGCTGACGCATACGGTAACTGTTTCTGCCTGGCTATTCTGTTCACGGACAGAACGCGCTTCGCGGATTCGCCGATGCCGTACAGGGGAACTCATAACGGCTCTGCGGATACTGTGGCGCGGGATTGTCTGTGACTTCCAGCGGCTTCAGGGCCTGACCGTTATAACTGGGCATGGTCACCTGTTCGGCCGAACCGTTCCCCAGAGCAGTATTCCGGGCGGCTGCGTTGCCGTTGAAGCTGTAATCCATCAGGGCATCCAGCAGGCGATACACACCGTAGTAGTCATAGGCATCGTAGGCCGACCGCGTATTGGGTAAAACATGGTTGGCAACGTAGGTGTACGTCGGCAGCACGCTCGTTCGGATCAGCACAAAATCCTTCTCGGCATTGGGAATGTTGATCGTTTTGAAGACGTCAATAGCTATCCGATGATCGTTGGTATCATCGTCGTCGTAGACCTGCGTAATCAGCTTCGTGTTCGCCGGAAACGACTGTAAATCGGCCGGGCTGAGCTGATACGCATACCATTGCGCCATCGCAAAGATCAACCGGCCTTTTTCGCCCCAGCCTTTCTCGACAAACGCCCGGTGAGCCAGCGCAAAACTCGCGGCCCCACCAAATGAATGCCCCACGAAACCTACCTTCGTGGTGTCGATGAGCTGGGGATAGTTGCTTACCGCTTTCGTAAAGCTCTGCCACAGTGTAGTATACCGTTCATCGACCGTAACGCCCAGGGTCGGGTAGGGCGCAAACACCACCACATAGCCTTTACTGGCGATGAACTGATACAGGCCAAGGTTGTAATCCACCGATTCCCCCCCGTAGGCAT
>JAKONH010000308.1 GCA_022702045.1 Spirosomataceae bacterium | reverse complement strand
GATTGAACCGGCACTTCGTCAGCTCGTCCGGCGTAGGTAACAATCGAAAAGCCCCATTGTGAGTGCAACGGGGCTTTTCGATTAATCAAGGCTTTCAGCTTCAATAGGCGTCATGCGCTCGCGGGCGATGTTTGCCTGATGCGTATCGCCGGTCTCGACGGGGCCGGCCAGTAATTCAGCATCGTGGACGACAATTTTCTCGTAAGGCTTAAACTTGCCCTTGGGTAGCCAATACGCCAGCAAACCAGCGTATGTAGCCGCCAAACCGGCCGCTGTCCAGCCAATAACTGGGTACCGATGCCATTGCCGGGTAGCAATACCACCGAAGCCAGCAACGAAGGGCACCATGTACCAGGGGTCGTTCAGCTTGCGGGCGATAAGGTAACCTGCTCCGGCTGTTGCGCCTAGGATACCAGCGGCTAGTGGCACATCTCGCTCGTCGTCGCGATCCCACACATCAGCCGTCAGAAGTGTATCGGGTGTGCCAACGACGGTTGCCGCTGTCAACCAGCCCGCGTACAGGCTAACTGGAATGCGCAGGTACTTTTCAGGGGCCGGCACATCCGTTTTACCGATCTCTAGGGCATGATGCAAACCAAGAGCCGCTATCAGATTCGCCTTCGTCGTTGCGTCGGAGATCAGTATGCTTTGTTCATCGTTCTTTGAAAAGAAATGGCCAAAGACAGCGTTCAGCGCCCAGCTTGCGGCCCACCAGGGTAGTGCCTTTCTATAGCGCGGATTGTATTCCTGTGAGTTAAGTGTTTGGTGTACCATCAGCGAACCCAGTCCGGTGTAGATCGTCGACCAGACAACGCCGAACGACCAGCCAGCCGGAATGATCAGGTTGTTATCGAATACCTGTTGGTACTGAGCTGGTACATCATATTCGGGTTCACTTTCCGCTTCCTTCATTTGTCGCCCTTTCTGCCGGGCGTTACGGCTCGAAAACGATGTGTAGACAATACTGCCAACCGCAACTACGGCTGTAGCGATACGCCAGAATGATGTAGTTTTCATTATTGTTGGGGGAGTAATCTGTAACTCGTTTCGTATTGAGTCTGCTTACGAAGCTGCCATAAAGGCAACCCTAGTCCATAACCATCGATTCGACTGATGATCCGTCTACCTCCGCCAGCTTGTGCTTTGCTTTGTATTTGAGCTGCTCTGCTTTTGCCTTGGCTTTCAGCGTCTGCGCTTTGTGGGAAACTTCGTCCTCTAGGTCACTAATCTGCGCCTGTACTTTTGATTTTGCGCCGTTGGCACGGCTGATCGCCGATTGGGCGATGTCCTGCACCGTACCCAGTGCACGCTTCCATTTGTAGCGGTACTTCAGCTTAGCTACCGGGCTGGCGTTCCGGTAGATAGCGGCAGCCACGATACCTGTTGCGACGAGTGCCGCTACGCCAATGCTGATAACCAGCGTAGCGGACGAATCTGACTTTTCGCTGGGGGCCTCCATCTGCTTACGCGACGACCTGGCACTCTGCTGACTAGGTAATACACTCGCCATAGCCGCAGCCAGTTTGGTCGATGCGCCCGAGATAACTTTGTCTTTGCCGGCCATAAGCGCATCGTAGCCATCTTTGGCTACCTTGGCCGGATCAGCTTTATCACTTTGTGCGATGACGGTGTTTTCGGCTCCTGCCTTGTTGAACCAGTCAGTATCGGTGGCGGGAGGAAGTAAGGCCGTCACGGTTACTTTCGTATCCTTGAGTTCGTTATGCAGTGCTTCCGAGAAAGAATACACAAACGCCTTTGTCGCACCGTAGACGGCAACCAGTGGGTTCGGCATTGTTGACGCAATCGACGCTAGATTAAGTATTTTGCCTTCGTTACGCGTAACCATGTCGCGTACGAAAAGCTTGGTCAACTGAACCAGCGACGTGACGTTTAACTGAATAATGTCCAGCTCTTTCTGTAAATCGGTTTCCGTAGCAAAAAAGCCATGAGCCCCAACCCCAGCATTGTTGACGAGCACATTGACGGTCAGGTTTTGCCGCTTTACTTCGTCGTATACATCCTGCGCCGAATTCGGCTTTGACAGATCTTTTTCAATAACAGTGCTGCTCGTGCCGAACTGACGGTCAAAATCAGCGGCAACGTCCTGAAGACGGTCTTCGCTGCGCGAAACCAGAATCAGATGGTAGCCGTCTTTCGCAAACAGGGTCGCCAGTTCTTTTCCGATACCGCTCGATGCGCCGGTAATCAGCACGCTTTTTCCAACTTCGGTGGTCATATGCATTCGTGATTGGTTGATGCATAATCAACCGATCACAACCGAAGTTGTTTGTTCGTACCTATTTGGCGACAACCTTCACGTCAATCTTGCGCAGGGCAGGACGTGCCCGTGCCGTGCTGTCAGTTATACGGCGGGGCACCCCTGATCCCCGCCCAATGGCATCGATACGCAGGTAGTTGATACCCGATGTGACCAACTGCTGTTTGATGAGGTTTACCCGTTTGAACGACAGAGTTCTATTAGTAAAGCCGCCCGCTGCGTCGTTAGCAAAACCGATCAACTGAATTTGCATCCGTGGGTATGTTTTCAGCAGCGTCGCCAATTCATTGACAGTTGCCTGCGCACTAGCCGTAAGAGAAAGTGAACCCGGCTCGAAGGTCAGGCCCGGCATTGGGAATACGCGTCCTTTGGGCAGGGCGGCATTGCCAAGGTAAGGTGTTATCTCCTGACTAAGTGCTCCTGTTGCCGCTCCTGTCGTGGCCGTCGGAATACCCGGAATAGCTGCAGTGGTCGCTCGCTGGTTTGTCGAGTCAACGGGTACTTCTAGGGACCGGGCGACAGTATCGCTGGTTTGGGTTGAGTCAGTGGACAGTCCGGCTGTGTCGCCAGCAGCATGGTTCTGCGTGTTCTGATAAACGTAGTACCCCAGGCCCAGCAACGCAATCACTACCAGGGCCCCAACGCCCCAGCGTCCCAATGCACTCGTGTCGGTATCGCCCGACTGTTCGTAGCTGATCGGGGGGCGGTTGACAACCGCCTGACCACCTACTTCAGGCTGTTGCCGGCGCGCAGGCGCTGCAATGCCCGATACAATCTGCTGCAAACCGACTTTTTCCACGAGCCGGGGCATGAATTCTTCCGGTACAGCATTGACAAATGCCTCCCGTTCGGCAAATAGAGCTGAGGCCAGACCATCGGCGTCGAGCTTACGGTCTCTTACCATCCGACCCAGTACATGCAGCGTGATGGTGCTGATGAGACCCAGCAGTGAAATCGACGATGAATTGCGAATGCCGGCATAACCCGAAATCATGCTGCCGATTGAGCTTTTCATGGCAGGCAGCAGATGTCTGATTACGTCGTTCCCCTGTGTAATCAGAATATTTGTCTGGTTTGGATCACGCAGAACGGTATTGAGCGAGTCAAGCAACTGCCCTTCGTACCGTCCGCGTTTTATGTGGTTAAAAAGCTGATTGACACCAATTTCAGTAGTGGTCCGTTTCATCAG
>JAKONH010000305.1 GCA_022702045.1 Spirosomataceae bacterium | reverse complement strand
GTTGTCTGTAGATCCCCCCGGCCAACGTGCACCGTACCCGTCGTGCCGATAAAGCGACAGTAGTTTTTGCCCGCTACCGGCTGATGCACCATCTCAATACCGTTGGCATAGCGGTAAATCAGCCCCTTGCTTTTGTTGCCGCCGGGCGGAATCAGCTCGGTCGGGCCACTCCGGTCCATGTCGAGTCCCCACTGGGCGATGTCGAACATGTGGGCACCCCAGTCGGTCATGCCGCCCCCGCCAAACTCGCGGTAGTCGCGCCACTTCGCCCAGAACGGCGCATCCGGTGCTGGTGCCAGCCCATTGTTGTAGGGCCGCTCGATCTCGTTGGGGCCCATCCAGAAAGCCCAGTCGAGGCCAGCAGGCGTTGTTTCGGCCTGTAAGTCCCAGTCTTTGGGTGGTCCGCCAACGCTTATTTCAATCCGTTTCACCGGTCCGATAGCCCCGCTGCGTACCAGTTGTACGGCCTGTGTAAACTCATTCCACGACCGCTGCATGCTGCCCGTCTGAAACACGCGCTTGTGTTTGCGGGTTGCGTCGACCATCGCCCGCCCTTCAGGAATCGTCAGCGATAGTGGTTTCTCGCAATAGATGTCTTTCCCCGCTTCGGCCGCCCGCACGGCAATGGCTGCATGCCAGTGGTCGGGTGTGGCAATCACCACGGCGTCGATGTCTTTCCGGTTCAGCAGTTCGCGAAAATCGGTATAAGCATTGGTGGCTTTATAGGCGGTTTCGCCCAGTTGCTGCGCATACCGCTCGTTGTTCGTTTTAATAAATGTATCCAGCTTACTGGCATACACATCGCTCCCCGAAACGACCTGCGTCAGCGGGTTCTGCTGGAAGTTTTTGTGTAGGCCTACACTCTGCTTGCCGCAGCCGATAAAGCCCAACGTGATTTTGTCGCTGGGGGCCAGAAAACCGGGACCACCCAGCACCCGGCGGGGCACGATGAAAAACGATGAAACAACAGCGCCTGCTTTCAGGAAATCACGACGATTGAGCGATCCGGCCATAGTCTGTTTATCAGCAATTTCAGCTGAAAGCACAGCTGCCCGTCAAACTTACTCAGCCCACTGCAACTTTCAGTTTTCGCCTAAGTGAAGGCCACTCTGTAGCCTGGACCGGCCCGCGCCACGGTGGCCGCCGGTCCAGGCTACAAGCTACATTTATGCCAACCTATACAGCGAAACGGCTTCACTCAAGCGTCTCGACACTGGCACATTCAAGCGTCTCCATCAGCCGCTTTGGGATTGTTAAAATGTTACCTCATGGGTCAGGTACGTGGCCTGGTTGTCGCCGTTGATACGGACGGTAGCCGTCAGCGGTTTCTGAGTCCAATTGATGGTGATCAGGCCGTAGTTGAGCTGGGTAATCTTTGCGCCGACGCGGTGGCGATTGGGTTCTTCGTACGGTTTCGACACGTGCGTCAAGCCACTGCTTGTAACGTCATATAGGTCGTAGGGCAGACCGGGAATGCGTTTCTTCGCGATCTCGGCGATATGCCGGTCGCCACTGATCAGCATAGCTCCTTTCGGTTTGGTCTTACTCAGCAGGTCGAACAGCCGCTGTTGCGCGGTGGGGAAATTGGCCCACTTCTCATACGGATGCTCGTCGGCCAGAAACTGAATCCCGCAGCCAATGATGTGGACGTCGGCATCGGAGTTAGTTAGCTCCTTTTCCAGCCACTGCCACTGCGTTTCGCCCAGCATGTCGCCCGAGGGGTCGGGAACGTTGTTTTTACCGTCCTTTTTCAACGGATCGCGGAAGTAGCGGCCGTCGAGCAGAATCACCTTCACGCGCTTTCCGGCCGGTCCGAACGTCTGCGCCGAATAAGCACCTTGCTGCGTGCGTCGGGGATCGGTGGCGGGCACGTCCAGGAAGTCGAGCAGCAGTTGCTGACTCTCCCGCCGATGCGGATACTCCTTACCACCATCATTAACACCGTAGTCATGATCGTCCCACACGCCCAGCACCGTGGCCGACTGACGAAGCTGCTGGTAAACCGGATTGCTTTTCTGAAGCGCATACTTGGTCCGTAGCGTGTCCATGCTTTCCGAATCGCCATAGATGTTATCGCCGAGCCAGATCCAGATGTTGGGGTGCTGCGCGACGACGTCGTCCCACAGGGGCTGCGGCAGGCTCTGCTTGCTACAGGAACCAAATGCGATTGTCTGAACAACAGTCGATTGCGGATTGTCCTGTGCTGTTTTCGGCTGGTTCGAGCGGCAGGCGACAAAGAGAGTACAGATGGAAAGGGGCAGGGCCGTTAGTAGTCGGAAACGTATCATCAGGTTCGTATCAAACAGGATTCAGGATGCAAGTTTAGGCGGTCGGCGGGTTTGGTCGGCCAACTTCACGATTTGATAACAGCGGACTATTACCCGGCAGCGCACACTGGATACTTAGTCCATAAGCTGCGCGGTCGGGTAGATAATTTACCGGTTTTGACGAGTCGTTGCGTAGTTGCTGCATCGCATGAAAAAAGATTCGGTGCCGGATCTCTTTTTCATGCACCCCTAAGTAATGCCTTCTAGTCTAAACAATTTTACTTCCTCTTTTGGCTGTAAACCCAAAAGCAATCCGCTGACAAACAGCTTCTTGCTATTTAATTTCAATTAATGCGTCATTAATACACTATTAACCAGTTTATAAATTTTATTAAAAAAAGACGAGTAAAACCATCCTTATATCCTTCTCTTTATAAAAATAAGCATACATGAGTAGTCAATACTTTCAGACTCTCTACCAACCAGTCAACTTAATCTTATGAAAAAACTAGTACCTATCCGGCACACGCCGGGCTGGCTTACGGGGCAATTCTTACTAGCCTGCTTTCTGATGGCGGGTGAACAGACGCCTACGTTTGCGCATGGATCAACAGCCGATTTTTCCGTACCGGGTCTGTTCACAACTGCGAAAGCGGATCGTACGATTACAGGCCGGGTTGTCGATGACAAAAATGAGTCGATTCCGGGCGTAAGCGTCGTTATCAAAGGCACCCAACGTGGTACGGTCACCAACGCCGACGGTACCTACAAACTGGATGTTCCCGACGGTAATGCGCAGCTGGTATTCTCATACGTAGGCTACCTACCACAGGAAATCGCCGTTGCCAATCAGACAACCATCAACATCACGCTGAAGGCCGACAATAAGGTCCTCGACGAGATCGTCGTTATCGGCTACGGTACGGCGCGCAAATCCGATCTGACGGGGGCCGTTTCAGGCGTTAAAGAAGCGGAGTTGATGGAGCGCCCAGCGCCCTCGCTCAACCAGCAGCTATCGGGCCGGCTACCGGGCGTACAGGTAAATACCAACTCCGGGCGTCCGGGTGGCCGTACTACGGTCCGTATCCGGGGCTTCAGCTCGATCAACTCGTCGAACAACCCGCTTTATGTAGTCGATGGTGTCATGTTGCCACAAAGCACCGGCGATCAATTCAGTAACCCGATTGACTACATCAACCCCAACGACATTACCAACGTCGAAGTCCTGAAAGACGCATCGTCGACAGCTATCTACGGAGCACGTGGCGCCAACGGGGTTATTTTGGTGACGACCCGTAAAGGGAAAGCAGGTGAAAGCCGAGTTACGTACGATGGTCAGTTCAGCGTCAACACCATCGGGCCCAACAAGCCCAAAGTTCTGAACGCCAGAGAATATCTGGCGGTGGAAGATCTGGCCTACGCAAACATCGCAAAGTTCGACCCCACGGGCTGGGCATCCGGCAAATACGCGAACCTTAACCCGGTTACCCGCCGGCAAACGTTCAGCGCGGCCCATCCCGGCGTTTTCGACGCAAATCTGAATCCGCTCTACGATACCGACTGGTTCAAAGAGTCGGCCCAGAACAAGCTCTCGCAGAACCATCAGTTGGGCTTCAGTGGCGGTAACGAACGGACGCAGTACTCGATCTCGCTCAACTACCGCGACGATCAGGGATTGATCAAAACCTCGTACATGAAGCGATACTCAGGGCGCTTTACCCTCGACGATCAGGTGAAGAGCTGGTTGAAAGTCGGCGGTACGCTGAACTACAACTACCAGACCGAAAACCTAGTCGACGTCAATGACGCGGTAGCCCGGCAGATCGTGGAAGACTTTCCCTTCCTGCCCGTACGTTACCCGGACACTGGTATCTTTGC
>JAKONH010000291.1 GCA_022702045.1 Spirosomataceae bacterium | reverse complement strand
GTCGCCGAGCTTGAAATTCACCTTCGCGTTCGGATGATTTTCTCCGCCATGATCAACAACGTATTTGTGCAGGCCCCGGCTTTTGGTGGCCATACTCGTTAACCGGACAAACTGATTGCCCCGGTTGATATTGAGCCAGTGCGCGACCGGCCCCAGCCCGTGGGTGGGATAGAGGTCGCCATTGCGGTCGACGGAGTGCTGCGTCCGCCAGCGGGCTTCTGAATACCCTTTCACGCCGAATTCTGCACCTACGCCGTGGCCCTTGCCGTCGTTGAATTTAATGTTCCGCAAATCGTGCTGATACCCGCAGTGGGCATACGTCATCTCGCCGAACAGTCCTTGCCGGACCATGTTCAGCACGGCCAGCACGTCGCGCCGATAGCAGACGTTTTCCAGCAGCATACAGGCCATACCTGTCTTTTCCGATGCGTTGATAAGGTCCCATGACTCCTTGAGTGTTACGGTCGCCGACACTTCCACAGCGGCATATTTGCCTGCCTGCATTGTGGCAACGGCCATTGGTACGTGCCATTCCCAGGGTGTAGCAATCACCACACCGTCCAGATCGTCGCGGTTTAGCATCTGTTCGAACGCCTTATCGCCCTTGCTGTAGGCTTCTGGTAATGGTCGACCAGCTTTCTTGATCAGCTCGTTTGTCGCGGCAATACTGGCCGGGTCAAGGTCGCAGATTGCCGGGATAACGACGTCGTCACGGAAAAGCGCCTGTTGTACGTGACTGCGGCCCCGAAGGCCAACGCCGATAAAACCAAGTCGAACCGTAGCTTTCGGTGCTTTGGCACCGGTTAGAAATGCGGGG
Organism: Spirosomataceae bacterium; assembly: GCA_022702045.1. Lineage (GTDB taxonomy): Bacteria > Bacteroidota > Bacteroidia > Cytophagales > Spirosomataceae > Spirosoma. The sequence goes on along the minus strand of JAKONH010000291.1, from coordinate 5,842 downwards.
AAAACCGTAGCTGCAGCACTGGTCAGGGCAGTAGCTTTTATAAAGTCGCGACGGGTTGGCTGATTCATAACGAAGCGATAAGTAAGGTTTGGTGAAACCAGGTGTGCACCAGTAAAACAAGACGCAGCAATATAGCCTTATTTCACTGGTTTTTCCAGCTCAGGTCCTCTGATAACAACGGTGGAGTGTGTTGCCAATTCGGCGTCGTTGGGCCATTCGTTGAAGATGTCCCGTTCTTCTGTCTCGATGGCCCGGTACACGCTAGGCGGATTCACAAACGCGCGGATTTCGAACGCCTGACCAATGTTCAGTGGATTGAGACCACCAATAAACACCTGCCCACGCCAGGTTCCGTCTTTTTCCACCGGGATGGGTGGTTGCACATAGCACTTGGCACCCAGCGTCACCGGGCGAACGACGACCCAAACAGTATCGGCGTCAGCAACGCGACCTGCTACAAACGGCCGCCGGGGAACGGTCTGTCCGTGTAGTGGGTACGAAATTGTTAGCCCACTCGGCGCTATCCTGGCAGGTGCCTGATGCAGAAGTGTGTAGCTACCGGCAACCGCAATCAGTACTAACATACCCATAGGAATGTACCACCATGCCCGATTACGACTAGCGTATTTTGGCGGACACGGTGCCGACTCGCCGTCGACCGAGATGGGCCGTTCATAGGCATACGACCGGCATGTGTTTAGAATTTTTCGGCCCGGCACGTACGTACTATCTGTGAAGAGCAGGACCAGCGTGTTTGTGCTAGGGATATGGAGGGTTGTATTCGTCCGGTCCAGACCCCGCACTACGTAAAATTCCTCTTCGAAAGAAGCCCGAAGCGGTTCGTAGTTTGCGCGGTTGGTGTTATAGTCAAACTCGGGAAAGCGGTCGTGGTTACGTGCGTTATAAGTGTAGTAAGTGCGTTTTATGCCTTCGCGAAGGGCAATTATAGCAGGATCGGTGGGCGTTTGTAGCGCGTTTTCCATGCAGTGAAAAAACGGTAAGACGACGGTAATGGACAGAAAGCAGCCGAAGCAGAAACGTAAATCAGCGGTAAGGTAAACGAGAAACAGGAAAGAGGGGTATGCCAGGGGGATAGTATTTTTGTTAAGCTGCCAGCAGATAAAGAGAGGTTTGCTTGCAGCAACTTCTATCCACACCCGCACAGTCTAGTACTACCAATGCCCACCAGAAGCGGTGGGCATTGGCATTTGCGTATGGAATTAATCCGCCACTGATGGAGAAGGGCTGGACTGGGTCGGCTGGCGCCACCATGCCCGGCGCGGGTAGGTGCCACCCAGACTGAACGGTTCGCCGATCTTTGGGGTCACGAGTGGCAATGGTGTTTTGGCAATCTGCGCTTCCAGCCGATTGATGGGTTCGTCCCAGGAATGTACCGACAGCGCAAATTTGCCCCAGTGTACGGGCAGCAATAGCGTAGTATTCAGATCGTGCGCGGCTTGGGCGGTTTGCTCGGGAAACATGTGAATGTTCGGCCAGTCTTTGCCGTACTGTCCACATTCAAGCATGGCCAGATCAAACGGGCCGAATTTGTCGCCGATAATCTTGAACTGCTTGTCGTAGCCCGAGTCGCCACCGATAAACAGCCGGTAGCCGTTCAGGTCCAGTACGAAGGACGACCAAAGGGTATTGCCACGGGTCAGGCCGCGTCCCGAAAAATGGCGGGCGGGCGTCGCCGTCAGGCGGATACTGTCACTAACCGTGTGGCTTTCCCACCAGTCTAACTCCACAATCTGCTCAGGGGAATATCCCCATCGTTCGAGGTGGCCCCCCACGCCAAGGCCTGTGTACACTTTCTTTACCTTGGGCAGCAGTTTCGGCAGCGTAACCGCATCGAGGTGATCGTAGTGATCGTGTGTTAGAATCAGCAGGTCGATGGGCGGCATGTCGTCGACGCTGTAGACGTTCGTGCCGGGAAACGCTTTGCTAAAAAACGAGACAGGAGCCGTATAACCGCTAAACACCGGATCGACCAGAATCGTCGTGCCGTTCGACTTGATCAGGTAGGAGGAGTGACCAAACCAGACAACGGTGGGTGTGCTGTCGGGTAGTGCGTTCAGATCAGTGCGAACGGTCGGGAGCGGTTGGGGTGGGACGTTGTCGGCGGGCTTGTCGAAAAATCGCGGGCCATCTCCATCATCGACGCTTCCTTACGCATGACGTCGGTGGGTTCGATGTTCTGAAACGAACCATCCCGGTACTGCGGTGAGCGTTTGATGCGGGCGAGTCGATCTCCGGAAGGCGTACTGCCAAACGGCGCTGAATTAATGAAAAGGTAGGCCGCTAGAGCCAGAATAGTCAGAATGGTAAAGGTAGTAAGCATGAATCGACGGAATGAGGACATGTCCGACTAACTGGTCTGGAACGCCAACGGTTCCGGCTGGACCCGGAACCGTTGGGGTATATAGGGCGTTACGGTAATGCACCAGCTCGTTGTCCGTCAGATTTACAGGGCGCGAACCGAAGCCGCTACCAATCTGTTGCGGTTGAGTTGATAATGCAAGGGGTATTCAGTGCCACATACCCCGGCAATCGATTGTGTAGTGCACAACCTTTGCGCGGACAGTCGGTTGTATGACCAGAATTTACTTATTGATTATGACCGACGCTCCTCCAGTGGACATTACCACCGTGGATGCTCCCCAGGCGGCTACCGTCCGCCCCGAAATGCCCCGCGTGGCGGTATTTCGAAAAGAGCATTTTAACGCAGCCCATCGCCTGCACAATCCCAATTGGTCTGACGAGAAGAATACGCGGGTGTACGGGAAATGCAACAACCCTAACTACCACGGTCACAATTATGACTTGATCGTGCGGGTTGCCGGTCCGATCGACGCCGAAACGGGTTACGTGATGGATATGAAGGTACTGGGTGACCTGATTAAAGCGCATGTGACCGACCGCTTCGATCACAAAAACCTGAATCTCGACACGGAAGAGTTTGCCGATTTGAATCCGTCCGCCGAAAATATTGCCATTGTTATTTACAACCGGCTACGAAGCCATTTACCGGAGATACTAGACCTCTCCATCAAACTGTATGAAACCGAACGGAACTTCGTCGAATACCCCGCGTAACGGTGTCCATCGTGATGGGCTGTACCGCGACGCGCAAGATTACAACGGTCAACCTGCCGATCAGCTGCTGGCCGACGAAATCGGCGATGTTCACGGCGCGGCTGCCCTCGATACCCCCATGCGTCCCGACGCGTTTGCGTTGGACGATGATACCAAAATCGATCTGATCGAAGAACACTTTCGGGAGATCATGAACATTTTGGGCCTTGATCTGACCGATGATAGTCTGAAAGGATCTCCCCGGCGCGTAGCCAAAATGTACGTAAAGGAAATCTTCCGGGGACTCAATCCTGACAACAAACCAGCCCCAACGCTGTTCGATAACAAGTTTCGGTACAACGAAATGCTGGTCGAGAAAGACATTACGGTGCAAACATACTGCGAGCATCATTTCGTGCCGATTTTGGGGAAAGCGCACGTGGCGTATATTTCCAGTGGTAAAGTGATCGGCCTGTCGAAGCTGAACCGGATTGTCGAATACTATTGCAAGCGGCCCCAGGTGCAGGAACGACTCACGATGCAGATCGCTGATGAACTAAAGCGTGTGCTGGAAACCGAGGACGTAGCCGTGCTCATCGACGCTAAACACCTTTGTGTGTCGACCCGGGGTGTGCAGGACATCAATTCATCGACGATCACATCGTCGTATAGTGGTAAGTTCGAGGACGAAGCGACCCGGCAGGAACTGCTGCGGTACATTGCTCAGCCTAGCGTGACGATATAAGCGCTGTAAGACAGCGAGTTTCAATTAAGTAGGGTTCTAGGGTGTAGCGTTGACAAGTCGGCCGGCAGGTTCGGGAGTCAATAACGGCTAAACCTTATGACCCTACAATGTTTTTACCCCTAAAACGTCAGCTTAATGAACGGTAAAAACATACTTATCGTCGGTGCCAGCTCGGGCATCGGCCACGCATTGGCCCAGCAGCTACAGGCTACCGGAGCAACCCTGTTTACTGCTGGCCGGCAACAGCCGGAAGGCATCGTGTCGACACATATGACCTGGGATGTCAGCCAGACGGCGGCTGCTGACGCCCTGACCAGCTTGCCCGACACGCTGCATGGGCTTGTGTATTGCCCCGGTACCATCAACCTAAAGCCGTTTCAGCGACTCGAACCCGCCGATTATCGGGCTGATCTGGAAATCAACGTACTGGGCGCTATTGCCGCTATTCACACCTCGCTTACGGCGCTTAAGTCGGCGAAAGGGGCCAGTGTTGTGCTGTTCAGTACAGTAGCTGCCAAGTTGGGTATGGGGCTGCACTCATCGGTGTCGGTGGCTAAATCGGCTGTCGAAGGACTAACGAAATCACTGGCTGCCGAATTTGCCCCACTGAAGATTCGCGTAAACGCTGTGGCACCCTCACTAACGGATACACCACTGGCGCATAACCTGCTCAGCACCGATGAACGACGCGATGCTGCCAACAAACGACACCCCCTGAGCCGGGTTGGTACCCCCGACGACATTGCCAGTATGGCCGCCTATCTGCTCGATGGCAAAGCGGGCTGGATAACTGGCCAGATCATCGGTGTCGACGGCGGCATGGGTAGTTTGAAGTAATCCTGCCGCAAAAACAAGAAGGGCTTCCAGCACTGGAAGCCCTTCTTGTTTTTGCGGTGATGAGTCAGCTTATTCCGGCTTGCCGTCGACCATGCGCCGAATGCCAAGTGGATTGGCGTTCTGCAAGGCGAGTGGCAGTAATTCATCGGGGAAACTCTGGTACGAAATGGGCCGTACGAAGCGCAGGATAGCCCCCGTGCCGACCGAGGTGGTGCGACCACCGTCTGTTGTAGCGGGAAACGGTCCGCCGTGGGTCATGGCTTCGCACACTTCCACACCGGTCGGGAAGCCACCAAACAGCACCCGTCCGGCCTTCGCCTGCAGTAGATCGATCCAGTTGATCGACGACTGTTGCAACTCGGCAGGGGTAGCGTAAATCGTAGCCGTCAGCTGCCCTTCCAGCTGATTCAGGCAGTCGCGCAGTTCAGTTTCGGTGTCACACACAACGACCAGCGAACTAGGTCCGAATACTTCTTCGCCCAGATCAGCATTGCTTATAAATTGCGCGGCTGTGGTCGTTAGTAACGTTGGCCGTCCCTGATTCTGACTAGCCTGCGCGTCGGTGTCGCTTTCAGCCCGGCGTTGTACGCCCGGCATCAGCGCCAGGTGGTTAATACCCTGTTCGAACGCCTGCCGGATACCATCGGTCAGCATCGTCGCCGGTGCCGACGCCCGGATTTTCTCCGCCAGCGTATTCAGGAACTGATCGGTCTGTGGCGAGTTGAGCAGGAATATTAGGCCGGGGTTGGTACAAAACTGCCCGACGCCCAGTGTAATCGAACCAGCTAGGCCGGCAGCTACCGTCGTGGCAGCCGTAGGGCCTGTCTCATCCGCGATAGCACCCGGCAACACAACGAGGGGGTTGACGGCGCTCATCTCGGCATAGACCGGAATGGGTTCCGGGCGGTTCTGGGCGACGCGCAACAGCGCCAGGCCACCCCGACGCGAACCAGTAAAGCCGACGGCTTTGATGGCCGGGTGCGCGACCAGTGCCTGCGCGACTTCGTTGTCCGCATGAAGCAGGGAAAAAACGCCATCGGGCATACCGGTCTGTTGGGCCGCTTCCGTGATCGCCATCGCTACCAGCGACGAGGTGCCGGGGTGGGCGGGGTGGGCCTTAAATACCACCGGACAGCCGGCTGCCAGTGCTGATACGGTATCGCCACCAGCGACTGAAAAGGCGAG
>JAKONH010000271.1 GCA_022702045.1 Spirosomataceae bacterium | reverse complement strand
CAACCGTCGTAGTCCCGCTACCAGGCGTTGTTGTCGTACCACTGCCGGGGTTTGTCGTGGTACCCGAACCGGGCGTAGTCGATGTGCCTGAACCGGGTTGTGTCGTACCGGTTCCAGGTTGCGGATCGGGGGTCGTTGTGTTACAGCTGGCCATGAACAGACCGGCTAGCACCAGCGTAATTGCCGACCTTTTTAGCGTGTTGTTGAGTGCGTAAAGCATAGATGGATATCGTTTTAATTAAACAAAAACCATAAACTGTTGTACCGAACCCAGTTTGTGATTTTTTGTTTTTAACCATGCTCCTATCTGCACAAACCCACTAAACCATAAATTTCTGGTTTACAATCCTTTAAATCGTCGTTATTCCGTTAACTAAAAATACTGCCCGCAAGCTGACATACCGGTTCCTCAATGTGTTACTTCCCGATGCAGAACTTGCTAAAAATGGAGTCGAGCAGATCGTCGGTTGTAATCTGACCGGTCAGTTCACCGAGGTGTTGCAGGGCCACGCGCAAGTCCATCGCCAGCCAGTCGGGCGTCACGCCGGCGTCCAGTCCGGAGAGGGCGCGTGCCAGTGCGTTATCAGTCCCCGTCAGGTGATCGTGATGGCGAACGTTGGTCACGACAGCGCTGCCTATCTGCACAGCAGCATCGGTACGCACCCGATTCGACAGGGAGGCCCGTAACGCATCCAGATTTGTTTGCCGGGCGGCCGAAATCCAGTGAATCTCCTCGTCAGCAACGGCTGTTAGCTGCTGCTGCTTCGCATCATCCAGCGCATCGACCTTATTACCGACTAGCAAGTAGGGCTTACCCGACTCGCGTATCTCAGTCAATGCAGTCTGCAACGCATCCGCGCTAATCAAAGCGGCATCAAACAGGTAGATAACCAGCGCGGCATCACGCATTTTCTGCTGCGTCCGCTCGATACCGATCGCTTCAATTTTATCCGTTGCCGACCGTAAGCCGGCTGTGTCGATCAGCCGAAAGCGAATACCGTCGATGAACAGTTCGTCTTCGATCACGTCACGGGTTGTGCCGGGAATATCGGAGACAATGGCTTTCTCTTCATTCAGCAGCGCGTTCAGCAACGTCGACTTGCCCGCGTTGGGCTTACCGACAATGACGGTAGCCACCCCGTTTTTGATCACGTTACCAGCCGCAAACGACTCGATCAGTGGGTGCAGTACCCGCCGGATACTGAGCATCAGTTGCCGCAGTTGATCGCGATGCGCAAACTCGACGTCTTCCTCGCCGAAGTCAAGCTCCAGCTCGACCAGCGCAACGAAGTCGATCAATTGCTGCCGCAGATCAATCAGTTGTTTGGAGAAGCCACCCCGCAATTGGGTCAGAGCCGCGCGGTGGCTAGCGTCCGAATCAGACGCAATCAGGTCAGCTACGGCTTCAGCCTGCACCATCGAACTGTCCGTTCAGAAAAGCCCGCTGCGTGAACTCGCCGGGCCGGGCCAGTCGAACCCCTTCCGCAACCAGCCGCTGCAAAACCTGTCGAACGATGAATTCGGAACCATGGCAGGAAATTTCAACAACGTCTTCTTTTGTAAACGAGCGGGGGGCTCGAAACACGGTAGCCAGTACCTCGTCGATGATGGTATCGTCGTGGTTGCGAAGCGTACCAAAATGAGCCGTATGGCTGGGTTGTTGAGTGAGGTCTTTTCCCCGGAAAAACCGGTTAGTGATCGCAATCACGTCATCGCCCGACACGCGGATGACAGCAATGGCACCAATACCGGGCGCCGTAGCCAGCGCAGCGATGGGTTCTGAGTGGAGCAAGTTACAGGTCGTCTTTGTCAGTTATGTTGGCAATCAGCGTGTGTTTTTCTGGCCTCCCGACCGATCAGGATGGCAGAAAACTGCCGAAGATCGGTAGCTGACTGAATACGCCGACCAGCCGTTTTTCTACGGGCACGCCAGGGATACCCAGCAGGTCGGCGTAGTGATCACCAAGGAAGAAACGCATTTCGCCGGCCGCGAGGTTCCGAACTGTATCGACCCGCCCCGATGCCCGGCCCGCCGTTTCGGCGATGGCATTGAGCAGCGACTTAGTTAGTCCTACGCCAGCTTCCGACGGCGCGAACTGCCGCTTGCCAACAGCCTGCCCCAGTCGGTACGCTTCACGCATGTTCTGCGGCAACAGTTGACCATCTAACCCGTTAAGCCAGCCGACAACATTAACATGGTGCAGATAGTCATTTTCCTCCTCCTCCGTAACCGATATACCTACCCGACGCAGTCCTAGCAATACGACATAAGAAAAGGCCAGATTCGTACCAGCCATATCTTCCTGATTAACGGGTATTCCCCAAGCAGCATTCCAGCGACTGCTATGACCGGCAAACCAGCGGGCACCCGCATGCAGCAGCCGTACTTTCAGCGTTCGGTTGATGGCTTCGGGCACAGCCCCGTCGCGCGATTGCCAGCTTTTAGCATTATTAACCGCGAAAACCCATTCCCCGGTTTCCTGCAACCGGCGGGCGGTGTCGTTTTTGATGCGTTCCGTCAGCCAGAGCACTTGCGCCCCGTCGGCACCCAGATAACAATACGGTAGTGAATAACAGCCCAGAATCAGGCCAATAGCACCAGCGTGGCGCTTGAAAAAAGCCATCCCTTGTGCCATGCGCCTTGTGTCAGCCCAGTTAGGCAGGTGTGCATGATCGGCCCAGAAGCGGCTAACAACAGCGGACTGATCTATCAGTGAAAACGACTGTGTATCACCCAGCCACTGCATCAACGTGCGCAGCGCAGCGGGTCCACCCTCGGCAACGACCGACGCAATAACCGCATCGGCAGGCGCGTCGCCCTGCTGCCGAAACTGACTCAGCAAGGTATCAGAAAATGAACGGGTTGGCTGAATACGAACAGACGGAAGGGTTCTCATACTTCCCTAACGTTTCGTCTATCCGATAGGTTTGGTCAGCCTAAGACTCTTCGACAACCTTTTTTATAGTCTGATTTTGAGCGTATCATACCCAAGCCGGATGTTGGCGGGCAGTTCGGCTTCGACCTCGCGGTGCAGGCCCAGTTTATGGCTGATGTGCGTGAAATACGTCTGTTCGGCACCAATTCGTTTGGCCAGCGCCACCGCCTGGTCGAGCGTAAAGTGCGACAGATGCGGCTCGCGTTGCAGGGCATCGAGTACCAGCACCTTCGTTCCCAACACCTTTTTCAGCTCCATTTCGCTGATGTAATTCAGGTCGGTCAGGTAGGTAAAGTCACCGATACGCTAGCCGTAGACGGGGAGTTTATGGTGCATCACCTCAATCGGGATAACGCGAATACTCTGTATGTCAAACGGCTGATTCTGAACGGGATTAACTTGCACACGGGGTATGCCGGGGTACTTTTTTTCGGCAAAGATGTAGGCAAACTCCTGTGTTAACTGCGTCAGCACCGATGGGCGCCCGTAGATCGGCATATCGCGGCCGGAGCGAAAATTGAACGCGCGAACTTCATCGAGCCCGGCCGTATGGTCTTTATGCTCGTGGGTGTACAGCACCGCATCGAGTTGTAGCAAATCCATCCGTAACACCTGCTGCCGGAAATCGGGACCGGTATCAACAACGAAGCTTCGCCCATCGATCTCAATGTGTATCGACGAGCGAAGCCGTTTGTCGCGGAAATCGACGGAACGACAAACCGCACAGGTACAACCGATCTGCGGTACTCCCGACGACGTCCCCGTACCCAGCAGTGTGACAAGCATAATGAGTGAATGAGCGAATGTTGAATGATTGAATGACTGTAACGAATTCTTATTCAATCACTCAATCATTCAGCAACTCAATCATTATTTATCCGTTAGTTGATTGACGACTTCGACAAGGCGGTCGAAGTTGAGGGGTTTCACCAATACGTCGTTGAAACCGGCCGTCTTGAATTCTTCTTCAGTATAGTTTTTTGCGTTGCCCGTGATGGCCACGATGGGGACAGACGCTTTTTCCTTGTCCGGCATGGCCCGCACCCGCCGAACGCACTCCATACCATCCATAACGGGCATGTTGATATCGAGCAGCAGGATGCTAAACTCTTCTTTCTCCAGAATCTGCATCACCTGCTCACCATTTTTAACGGCGGTGATTTCATAGTTCTGAAACTCAAGTATTTTACGGGCCAGATTCTGAATAACGGAGCTGTCTTCGGCAATCAGAACACGCTTGGAAGCTGACATAGATTCGGGGAGAATGTGCAATTTATGGTTGTGAAATTAGCCATTAAATCGGCAAACGCAAAAAGGCGACAACCCCATTGGTTTTACTGATTTGCCGGTTTTATACGGCCACAGGGGCTTTTATTGCCGGATGCGGATTGTAGTTTTCCAGCGTGAAATCGTCGTAGGTAAAGTCGAAAATCGATGTCACGGCGGGATTCAGCTTCATTGTTGGCAGCGGACGGAACTCGCGCGACAGCTGCGTCTCGACCTGTTCCAGGTGGTTCAGGTACAGGTGCGTATCGCCCCCGGTCCAGATAAATTCCCATGGTTCATAGCCACACTCCTGCGCGACCATCATCGTCAGCAGCGCGTACGACGCAATGTTGAACGGAACGCCCAGAAAAACATCGGCACTGCGCTGATACAACTGACACGACAGTTTGCCATCGGCCACGTAGAACTGAAACAGCGCGTGACAGGGCGGCAGCGCCATATTGGGCACGTCGGCCGGGTTCCAGGCCGACACCATCATCCGGCGCGAATCGGGTTTGTGCTTGAGTTGATTCAGTACATCCTGCAACTGATCGATGACACGACCATCCGGGGCTGCCCAGCTACGCCACTGTTTTCCGTATACGTCGCCCAAGTCGCCATTTTCGTCGGCCCACTCGTTCCAGATCGTTACGCCATTGTCGGTCAGGTATTTGATATTCGTCTCACCCCGGATAAACCACAGCAACTCGTGGATGATCGATTTGGTGTGTACCTTCTTCGTCGTCAGCAGCGGAAAGCCTTCCTGTAGGTTAAAACGCATCTGATAGCCAAATACGCTGCGGGTACCCGTACCGGTGCGGTCCGTTTTCGTTGCACCGGTCGCCAGAATATGCCGGAGCAGGTCGTGATATTGCTGCATGAATCAGTTGGATATATAGGCGGTCAAAAATCGGCAGCCGGCAGTCGGGAAACAACCGTACGACCAAAATGCTTTTGTTTTTCCAGACAAAAACCACCCGCCCACTACGAATGAACCTGCCCGTTGATCTCAAATGAATATGTAATCGTTGCCGACGGTCGAAGCTGTGCCGTTGCCGAGCAGTATTTGTCCATCGACAGGTCGATGGCTCGCTTCACCCGATCGGGGTTCAGCTCACCGGTGAGCCGGTACGTAATGTGTATTTGCTGAAATGGGGCCGGTGTCGCTCCCTTCTCCCGAAATCCATCGACCGATAGTTTGAAATCTTCAATCGTCTGCTTCTGCTTTTGCAGAATCAGAATTACGTCGATTGCCGAGCAACCCGCCAGTCCCATCAGCAGCATTTCCATGGGCCGGGCACCGGCATTGTGGCCACCGATGTCAGTAGCCGCGTCGAGGTGCTGCGGTACGCCCGACAAACCGGATGCTTCAAAGTGGAAAGCATCGTCGACCCGGACGAGTTCGACAGTCATCTTATTGAGGGCGGTTGTTTTGGCAACCGTTTGTGAATCAAGCATGTTATTTGTGTTTTTGTACGAGTCTTTGTAGCTTCACCAACTTAAAAAATCGGTACACGGTATGTCAGAGAAATTCAGCGATGATCTGTTCGACCTAAAGAACGACCGGCGGCTGAGCGTTTATCTCTACCGGGCCGGTTTCGGTTGCTGGCTATTCTATATTCTGTCGGGCGCGCGCTTTATGCAGTCGGTTCACACGTACCGAACAGATTTTGGGGTGTTCGCGTTCTTTCTGATGGTCATGGGTCTGTCGACGTCGATGATCTACGACTATTACCATCATCCCATCGAGTTCGATCAGAAAAAGAAGTGGTTGGCGATTAGCTACCTCATCCTCGCCGGGCTGGTCTACTTCCTTATTCTCAATAAAGAGCCCATCGCCCTCCCCCACATCCACAGGTTATTCTGATCACCGACTATGTCTTTTTCGTATACAATAAATTGAAATTATTGTATACGAAAAAGACCGTCCCCTGATCAGGGGACGGTCTTTTTCGTGTCGCTGTGGAGAATATCGGATTCGAACCGATGACCTCTTCCATGCCATGGAAGCGCTCTAGCCAACTGAGCTAATCCCCCATACAAAGCCGGTTACAGCGTTTTGTGGATGCAAAGGTAGTATAAAACCGATACTGTCAAACCAACCGACTGCTTTTTTTCGTCCCCGCAAGCCCTAACAACGGCTTTATGAAGCCAAATTTGTTTTTTCTTAACGATTCCGTAGCTTTGATAAGAGTCCAGCTATCCTATGCATACTGTCTATATTATCTACAGCCCGTCGGTTGACCGGTATTTCATCGGCCTGACCAAAGACCTGAAAATCTCGCTGTGGCAGCACAACGCGCGTACCGTTTCGGCAACGGCCGACGGCAAACCGTGGGAGGTGCGCTTTTCGCAGTCGTTCGAGACGCGCCGGGAAGCCCAAAGCCTGGAGATGAAACTGAAAAACCGTGATCGGCAGTATTGGGAGGAAGTCATCACCAATAGCCAACCCGCTATCATTTAAGTATCCTTTTAGAAAAAAGAGGATAGACGAAAGAAGAAAGACGCTGGCGAAAACCAATCTTTTTTCTTTTGTCTATCCTCTTTCGTCTTCTACAATCAAAATGGCCGCAGTGCTTTTACAAAGCGACCTTTGAAGTAATCAGCGTAGAGATTATCCTCTCGAACACCCCGCGAGGACGATGCATGAATAAACCGGATATTTTCGGTACCGTTCACCTCCGTTACAATGCCTGTGTGCGACACGTAGCCTGCCTGCCCTTTGTCGGGCACGAAAAACAGCAGGTCGCCCGGTGCCACTTGATTCACTTCTACTTCGCGCCCCACTTCCGATTGCTGCCATGAAATGCGCGGCATCCGCAGTCCAACGGTGTTGAAAACCGCATATACCAACCCAGAGCAGTCGATACCGTCGGTCGTATTGCCACCCGACCGATACGGTGTGCCCGTGTACGTACGGGCAATCTTGACCACTTCCGGCACGTAACGATTCTCGTAGGTGCGGGTATCGACCACTTTCCCCGTTGGTTTGGCGGGTACAGCCGGCGGACGTTTAGGCCCTCTCGTTACCGATGAGCGGCCGGTCACAGAGCGGGATGATGTCGGCCGACGGCTAACGGATGGCCCCGACGTATGAAAGAAGGCACAGGAAGTTAGCAGTGTTGGCAAAGCAAACAGAACGAATCCGGCGACAGCCTGGGCTCGCAATCGGCGTAACAGCATACGCGAAAAGAAGTAAGGTTTCTGAACGCACCAGCAGTCTGATGTCAACTAACGGTGCTTACGTTATGCAACTTATCCATTTTTCATCGACAACGCAATGCGTTTGCGTGCCTTGTCGACTTCCAGCACCCGCACGCTTACCCGCTGATGCAGGCTGACAACAGTTTTGGGGTCCGACACGAATTTGTTGGCCAGTTGCGACACATGCACCAACCCATCCTGCTTAACACCAATGTCAACAAACGCGCCAAACGCGGTGATGTTGGTCACGACACCTTCCAGTACCATTCCCTCGTGCAGATCGTCGATAGACTGAACGCGGGCATCATACGTAAATACCGACAACGTTTCGCGCGGATCACGGCCGGGTTTGTCAAGTTCTGACAGGATATCGCGCAGCGTAGGTAGTCCCACCGTATTGGTTACGTAGCGATCGGGTTGATCTGCTGCCGGAGGGTGGGTTGCTGCATCAGGTCAGCGACGGTGCTGTTCAGATCCTTTGCCATTTGCCCGACGAGTTCGTACTGTTCGGGATGCACGGCACTATTGTCGAGCGGGTTTTTCGCGCCGTCGATGCGGAGAAAGCCAGCGCACTGCTCGAAAGCTTTCGGTCCCAGTCGGGGTACTTTCCGGAGCTGATCGCGCGACGTAAACGGTCCATTCTGCGTGCGATAGGCCACGATATTACCCGCCAATTGCGGGCCTAGTCCCGACACATACCGCAATAGGTAAGCACTTGCCGTATTGAGCGATACTCCCACCTGATTGACACAACTTTCGACTACCGTATCCAGGCTCGCTTTCAGATCGCCCTGATCGACGTCGTGCTGATACTGCCCTACCCCGATCGACTTGGGATCAATCTTAACCAGTTCAGCCAGCGGATCGGCCAGGCGTCGACCGATACTAACGGCACCACGTACGGTGACGTCCTTGTCGGGAAACTCTTCACGGGCTACGTCGGACGCTGAATACACCGAGGCCCCCTGTTCGCTGACCATAAACACAGCCGGGCGGGGTTCGGTCAACGGCAGGCTCTGGATGAACGCTTCCGTTTCGCGGCCGGCTGTACCGTTGCCGATGGCAATCGCATCGATTTTATACTGACTGATCAGTTTTTGAACTGTCTGGGCGGCTTGTTGCTTCTGCCCATCCGACTGAAACAGGTACAGTACCGTATCGGTCAGCAGGTTTCCCTGCGCGTCGAGACAAACCGCTTTACAACCGGTTCGATAGCCGGGGTCGATAGCCAGTACGCGCTGCTGACCCAGGGGAGGGCTCAACAGCAGTTGCCGCAGGTTATCGGCAAATATCTTGATCGCTTCGTTGTCGGCCCGCTCTTTCGACATATTGTCGAACTCGGTTTCGATGGCGGGTTTCAACAATCGTTTATAACCATCCCGAATAGCCAGCGTAAGTTGTTCGCGGCATCCCTTCGATGCGTTAGCCGTTATAAACTGTCGCTCCAGCCGGTCGAGAGCAGCCGTTTCGTCAGGGCTGATACTGACCGACAACATGCCTTCGGCTTCTCCCCGACGGATTGCCAGCAGCCGGTGCGAGGGAACGCGTCGGAGTGGTTCGGCAAAGTCGAAGTAGTCACGGTATTTTACTCCATCAGTTTCTTTACCCTTCTTAACCACCGAACGGATAATGGCCTCCCGCTCGAACAGGTTTCGTACGCGCTGTCGGGCATCAGCATCTTCACTGACGCGTTCGGCAACAATGTCGCGGGCACCCTGCAGGGCATCATTGGCCGTCGGTACAGCATCCGAGCAGTAGCGCTGGGCCGCCCGTTGCGGATCAGCGTCGCGCTGAAGCAGAAGCAAATTGGCCAATGGTTCCAGTCCGCGTTCGATGGCTGTAATTGCCCGCGTTTTGCGTTTCTGTCGATAGGGTAAATACAGGTCTTCGAGTTCGGTGAGCGAGTCGGCGGTTTCGATTTTCCGACGCAGGTCCGGGCTTAGCTGCCCTTGCCCATCGATAGTAGATAGGATCGTGGCCCGACGTTTGTCGAGTTCAACAAGTTTCTGATAGGTCTCACCGATTTGGCCGATCTGTACTTCATCGAGTTGACCGGTGGCTTCTTTGCGGTACCGGGCGATAAATGGCACGGTAGCTCCGCCATTGAGCAGGTCGAGGGTCGCGGCTACCGAGCGGTCGTTCAGGCCGAGCCGGGCAGCGGTGCGCTGTTCAAGG
>JAKONH010000232.1 GCA_022702045.1 Spirosomataceae bacterium | reverse complement strand
AAACCGGCGAGAACATCAGCGAACTGCGGGAGTTGCTCTACGACATCGTTCGGGAGAAGCATTACTACATTTATCCGAACTGGGTAAACGTCCCGTTATCGGAGTCGGCTGAATTTGGCGACGGTTTGGCAGGTTAAGCACATTGCGGTATTTTTGTCTGACAGGCCACCAATGACGGTGTTATTGGTGGCCTGTTCTTGACTACTGAGTTTAGGCCAGATGCCAGGAAGCGAGAAATCTGGCTAAAGTCAGGCGTCGGTGAAGAGTACTTGGAGAATTGGTTGCGTAGTTCAACGGATAGAATAGACGTTTCCTAAACGTTTGATATGGGTTCGATTCCCGTCGCGACCACAACCTTTGTAAAACAGGAAAGCCCAACACAGATCGTGTTGGGCTTTCCTGTTTTACGGATCTGTCGACTGTCATACAGCTCGCAGTTGCTTACTGTTTCGTCAGTACCATCGTGTACGAGGTCGGCGTTGGCTGATTGAGTGGATTAACAGACAACGACGTAACGAGCGTAGCCGTCGCGTTATTCACGGCCTTAGTAGCCGTTATCGTTTGAGGCCCTCTGACTATTAGCTGATTATCGGTTTCCGTGTAGCTCGTTGATGAAGCAAAAAATGTATTGACCAACAATTTAGAATTAGTGGAATTTGTACAGGCTGAGATAGATGTCGAATTGTTGGTAACCGTCCCGTTCGAAAACGTCAGCGTAGTACTGCCAATACAGTTATTTTCTAGCAGATTCAGTGGCGAGGTAATTTCTGAAAAGGAGGCACCACCTTGTACTACAGCCGGACTGATGTTGACGGCCGTTATCCGCCAGCTACCCTGAATCGATGTGTTGGTTGTCGTTGTGGTAGGATCGTCGTTTTTGCAACTGACCACCAGTAGTAGCCCTAGTATAACGGCGCTGGGAAGAACGGAGAAAAGAAACGAACGTTTGGGAGAAGCCATAGATGGAGTAATTGTGTGAGATTAGGTTGTCGCAAAGATGCGCGATATGCGCACCGGTAAAACGAGCAAAATTAGATTTGTATTTGAACGACGTGTTTTAGATGACAACCTAACGTGTTGAGGTACTTACATTAATATCTTCAGATCAGGCACCAAATAGTCCACTTAGTAACCAATTTACCAAAAAAGCAAAAAAATTACTGCCTCTATGGCGTTATATTGACAAGTACTACTATGTTTATCCCGTAGAAGTTACCAGTTTCTACGTCTCTCCCACCTCCCCGTCGCTCTATTGATTCTCTATGGCTTACAGTACGTATACGTGTTCACAGTGCCAGAAACGATTTCGCTCTTTTGATTTAAACCCTACCTACTGCTCGGCTACCTGCCAGCAACAAGTCCGTCGACCCAGCCAGCGTACAGCGAGTTTACCAACACCCCCACCCGATCCAGTCTGGCAACGGCTCCATCCCGGCGAGTGGGCACTTGTCGAAATAAGTCAGGAGTTTACCCAACAACGCTTTCTCGAAGTAGGGTATATTCTGGTCGAAACGGCTAGTCACCTGAAAATCTGGTTACCTGAAACCGTCGACCGGCACGCCAGCGTACACACCTACCGGCAGGATACTGTACTAGGTTGTCATTTTCTTCCGCAGACTGTTCTGTACCAACTGATGCCGATGCTGCCTTACCTGAACAGACAGCCCGGCCCGATCCGGCTGTTGGCCGAGCAATTGCTTAAAAAAAATGTTGACGTACAGGCCTGTGTAGCTGAACACCTCCGGCAATACGACGTCGAATTGTGGGGGAAGCGTACCGCCAGCGTACTGGACCACGCCCCAGTCTATCAACAGTTGCTCGAACTGGTCGATAAGTCTCCGAAGCGGACTGTCTGACCGCGTATCGCCACGGCTGATTTGCGTCTTTCTACACACGTATGCCGCAGGTTCATCACCTATGGCTATATTGTCGCAGCTTTTGATGCTTTTCATTCGACGTTATGCTTCGTCTTCTTGCCGTTTTTCTTCTCTTGGCTGCGTGTCCTACGCTGGCCCAGGTCCGATTGCCCGCCGATGCCAACGGGCAGGTTCAGTTTCAGGAAACAGTCCGTCTGACCGACAAAACGCGGTCGGCCAAACAGGTATTCACTCAAAGTCAGGCGTGGGCAGAACGCTATTTCAAGCCGACGAACGAGCCGGAAGTTCAACCCGATCAGGAGCACGGCGTTCTGTTCGTGCGGGGGGTGTACCCCTTCGGGGAACAATTCGTCCGGTTTACAATGCTGATCGAAGCCAAAACGGGCCGTTACCGGGCTACCATCACCGATTTGATTGGCGAAAATAACGGGCTGCTGTCTCCTATTCAGCCGGTCAGTGCAACAGCCGAGGACATGCAGAAAGCAGGGGGTCAGGCAGCTAAGCCGGAGGTCGTCGAAGCTGTCGCCAAGGAGCAGGCTGAACTCTACAAGGCACTCGAAGCCGCTTGCCGCGACACACTTAACAACCTGAAAACCGCGCTGAACAGCTAATATGAAACGGCTCTTCACTAACCTCACGTTCTGGGTACTGAGCGCTATCACGCTGGGTGTCCTGCTAGGCCACTTTCGCCCCGATCTGGCACTACTACCTGTCCTCGACGCACCAGTCAAAACGCGTTTTATGGGGCAGGAGTTATCCATCGGCATCACGTTTAGTGAACTACTCAGCGGGACATTCATCAGCCTGGTCAAGCTGTTTATTAGTCCGATCATTTTTCTGACGATCACGCTGGGTATTGTCAGCATGGGCGATCTGAAAAAGGTTGGTAAGGTTGGGGCCAAAGCGCTGCTTTACTTCGAAGTCGTTACCACGGTAGCACTAATTATCGGCGTGATCGTGGCTAACATTATCCGACCCGGCGATGGTGTAGCTACGGCACAGCTGAAAGGGGGAGACATTTCCAAATACACCAAAGGCGCGACAGAATTCAGCTGGTGGCAATTCTTCCTCGACAACGTCACGCTTCAGGTACTCGTACTGGCGATTCTTACCGGGGTTGTGCTGAGTCGCTACAGTGGTCGCGATCGGATCATTGACTGGTTCAACGCAGCGTCGAAATACATTTTCTGGGGACTGCACAAGGTCATGATTCTAGCGCCGATCGGGGCGCTAGGCGGCATGGCGTATACAGTTGGTAAATACGGCCTGGGCACCTTGTTGCCACTTGCCAAACTGATGGGGACGGTCTACACAACGATGGCCGTCTTTATCTTCGGCGTGCTGGGTCTGATTCTGCGCTCGTGCCGGGTCAACATCCTACAGTTTCTGCGGTACATCCGTGAAGAATTGCTGATCGTGCTTGGTACGTCGTCGTCGGAAGCCGCCCTGCCTTCTCTGATCGACAAGTTGCAGCGCATGGGTTGTGCCAAATCGGTGGTGGGGCTGGTTGTTCCAGCAGGATACTCGTTTAACCTCGACGGTACGACAATTTACCTGTCGATGGCTACGATCTTTCTAGCGCAGGTTTTCAACGTTCACCTCGACCTGACGCAGACGCTGACAATTATTGGCATTTTGATGGTAACGTCGAAAGGGGCAGCGGGGGTTACAGGCAGTGGTTTTGTCGTACTGGCCAGTACATTGACAGCTGTTAAAGCCATTCCGCTCGAGGGGCTGGCGCTGTTGCTGGGCGTCGACCGATTTATGTCGGAAGCCCGGAGCATCACGAATTTTATCGGTAATGGTGTCGCCACAATCTGGCTGTCGAATAATGAAAACGCGCTCGATCGAACGCAGATGGAACGGGCTTTTTCCCGAACGCCGGAGCTGGAAGATATGCGCGAAGACAATCAGACGATCCTGCCAACGCGAGAAGACTAGCCCTGCTAATTACCGGCGTCAGTCGGGTATCTAACTACACTTCTTATCACTGGGTGTCGGTACTATCTTCGACTTCGTAGCTCAGGGGAAATACTGTACTATATCCTCTTTATTTCTACATATTACGCTCCGATACCTTCGAACAGGGCAACAGTGATAATTAGTGTTACCATGTCGTTTACACTTTAGTTAGCCGTTAGTATTGTCTTTTAGCCTGTTCATGCAACAAAACTAGTTATATACATACGTCTGTTACAGAGGGTACGTGTCAACTGTATATTTGTAAAACACGTCGTAACAGCCACATTCATGAAACCAGTAAAGGACAACCATCTCCCGCAATCGCATCGGCCCAACAAGCCAACCAATGGATCGGCCGATTCACCCGCTAATTACCCAGCACCGGAACCGGATGCGTTCAAGCGTCTGCTGGCTCAGTACAAAGCCAAAGTATATGAGAAATACGCTAGTACCTTCTACTAGCATAGGTCTTGTTCACTACTCACCTCGTTCGACTTTGCCTTTGTATAACCCCAACCGAAGTAACTTTTTTTTGCAGATTATTACAGTTTCGTAAGTAGTTATAAGCAGTCCACAAACCTGATTCTTAACTCGCTACCAACTTCACTGACCCAACCCAACTGGTTTAGTGTGCACGCTATCTATCAGCTGCGCGCTAAACCATTTTTTTGTTAACAGCCGCTTTACACCGCTGCGATTGATTTACCTACTACATGTTTGTTTCAATCAGACTCCTGCTCCAAGTCTGGTCCGGAAACAAGAAAAGGGTTCTGCCCCCAGTTATGGTCCAGACACTTGTTGAATGGACAGGACTTTACCAATAGAATCCGTTAGGTTTGTAAACTAATCGGCGAACGGGGTCAACACGGCTGTTCGATTTTATGTAACTACTTGACAATGACAACGAATCCTACGGATAAGCTCCGGGAAGACGCGCTGTATTACCACGCAAAAGGTCGACCGGGGAAAATTGAAATTACACCAACCAAAGAAACGGCCAATCAGCGGGATTTATCACTGGCCTACTCACCGGGCGTAGCTGAACCCTGCCTGGCCATTGCTGAAACGCCGGCCAAAGCCTACGATTATACCGCTAAAGGTAACCTGGTGGCGGTGATCAGCAATGGTACGGCCGTGCTGGGCCTGGGGAACATCGGCCCGGTCGCGTCGAAGCCCGTAATGGAGGGTAAAAGCCTGCTGTTCAAACTCTACGCGGATATCGATGCCTTCGACATCGAACTCGACACGACCAACATCGATGAGTTTGTGCGGACGGTGAAGATTCTGGAACCCACCTTTGGCGGGGTAAATCTGGAAGACATTGCCGCACCCGACTGCTTCATCATCGAACAGCGGCTAAAGCAGGAATTGAATATTCCGGTCATGCACGACGATCAGCATGGCACCGCTATTACGTCGGCGGCTGCGCTGCTCAACGCGCTTGAACTGGCAGGAAAGAAAATCGAGGAAATTCGGCTGGTAGTCAACGGCGCGGGGGCTGCGGCTATTTCGTGCATGAACCTCTATGTCAGCCTTGGTGTATCGCCAGACAACATCATCGTGTTCGACAAAGATGGCCTGCTGACAAAAGACCGCACGAACCTGGCCCCCAACCAGTACAAATACACCACCGATCGCTGCCCCAGCAACTGGACGTTGGCCGATGCGCTTCAGGGTGCCGACGTCTTTCTGGGCTTGTCGGTCGGGAATGTCGTCACGGGAGATATGGTCAAGACGATGGCCGACAACCCGATCGTGTTTGCCATGGCTAATCCGACTCCAGAGATCAGCTATGACATCGCGACGGCCGCCCGTCCAGACATCATCATGGCGACGGGGCGCTCTGATTTCCCCAATCAGGTGAACAACGTACTTGGCTTCCCGTACATTTTCCGGGGTGCACTCGACGTACGGGCAACAGAAATCAATGAAGCCATGAAGCTGGCAGCCGTACGCGCCCTGGCAGATCTGGCGAAGAAAGCCGTTCCGGAAAGCGTTAGTCGCAGCTACGGGCA
>JAKONH010000515.1 GCA_022702045.1 Spirosomataceae bacterium | reverse complement strand
TGGCAATATGAAAGCGCCGGCATCGGTACTGGCAAAGGAAAAAGACGATCTGGAATTTGGTCGGTTCGTTTCACACCAGGAAATCGACTTCAAGTCAATCCGTAACAATTTGTCGTTCAACTCGTCGGTGTTTCGCCACGCACTGCGCCTGTCGCTGGCCCTGCTGGCGGGTTTCGTGTTAACCCGACTGCTCGATTATGGCCACCATAGTTATTGGGTGCTGCTGACGATCTCCGTTATTCTCAAGCCCGCCTTTAGTTTGACCCGGCAACGCAATATCGAACGCATCGGGGGAACCCTAGCTGGCGGTATCGTAGGCGCGCTGATTCTAACGTTTGTCGATAACCGGTCGGTGCAGATCGGCTTCATGATTCTGTTTATGATCGGGGCCTACAGCGCGCAGCGGGTCAATTACATCGTCATGGTCCTTTTCCTGACACCGTACATCCTGATTCTATTCAATTTTCTGGGTGTCAACTACCTTGGCGTAGTGGAAGAGCGCTTTCTTGATACGCTCATGGGCGGACTGCTGTCGCTGGTGGCAGGCTATGTGCTTTTCCCCCGCTGGGAATCCGATCAGTTGCAGCAACCTATGCGCGACACCCTGCGGGCCAATCTGCGCTACGTGCAGGTATTACTTGACTGCCTAACGAGCCGAACGCCTAGTCTAGTCGATTACAAACTAGCCCGGAAGGATGTGTACGTATCGTCGGCCAACCTCTCGGCCGCGCTTGACCGAATGTTATCGGAGCCGAAACGGAAGCAACGGAACGAGAAGCTGATTTACGAGTTTGTCGTACTCAACCACATTCTATCGGCCAACGTGGCTACGCTGACGTCGGATCTGCTGAACCAGTCATCGAAAACGTACCCGCCACCCGTACAACGCCCCATCCGGCGGGCCATCGTCAGTCTGACCGACAGTTTGTACCGTTTAGGCGAACCGCGCACGGGTGCCAGTATCGATGCCCCCGCCACGGAAATCGTTCAGGCCCCGCCCCCCTCCGACGACATGCAGCTCAGTGAACACCTCAGTTTCGTGCAGCAGGTTAGCAGCGACATCAACAAAGTTGTTGAGCGCATAAAGGGGTAAGTTTCCGGTGTAGCCTGGACGTCCACGTCCGGGTGGACGCGGAGCGACCAACAAAGCTGCCGCCTAAATCAATTGGCTTGTCGGCCACCCAGACGTGGACGTCCAGGCTAAACAGCCGCGTCAGCAAACTACGAACATTATCTACTACTTCGCTTCCTCGACCGTTTCCTGAGCTTCGTCGAGATCGTTACCTTCGGGTTGTGGTTTTTGGATAACCGGCCGTTCGGCGTCGGGAACGTAAGTCAGTTCGATAAACATCGGAAAGTGATCGGAGCCGACGTTGGGAAGTCGTTCGATAGCCTGCAACTGGAAATGGGACGAAACGAACACATGGTCGAGGGGCCACCGCAAAGGCGGGTAGTTCGCGTGGAATGTATTGAATAGCCCTCGACCAATGCGCGGATCAAGGAGTCCGCTGATGCGCTGGAACAGGCGCGTCGTGTGCGACCAGGCCACATCGTTCAGGTCGCCGGCAACGATCACCGGCTCCGACTGTTTACGCGCTTCCCGACCGACCAATATCAATTCAGCGTCCCGCTCCGTCGAGCGGTAGTGCTCGGTCGGACTGGGCGGCATGGGATGGACCCCATAGAAGTGTATCGGTATGCCCGAGGGTAGTTCGAACTGCACATACACCGATGGAATATCGTCCTGAATCAGGTGCCGCAGCTCGTGATGTGTCATCGGCAGTTTCGAATATAGCAGCAGCCCGTACGTATTTTCCAACGGGTGTAGAATCTGGTACGGGTAGTCCGCTTCGATCGATTTTAGTTCGTCCTGCCACCGCTGATTCGTCTCCAGGAACATGGCAATATCTGGTTTGTACTGATCGACCAGCGCCCGCACTTTACCATACTCGGTATTGTCCATGAAAATGTTCGAGATCAGCAACCGAACCGTATTATCACTGTCCGATGGCGCACGGCTGGTACGCCGGATAACCTGTTGTTTGTGGATTGGCGTAAACGGATAGACTAGCCAGGCCTGATAACACAGCGTTGCCAGCAGCCCGACCGGTACCACAACCAGCCAGTCGTTGAAGTAGTGATTACCAAACCAGCCCCAGGCCACCAGCCCCAGAGCCGCCAGCACGGTTAGCTGCAAATGCGGAAAGTCCCAGATGCGAATCCACCAGTAATCTAACGGAATGAGATTGATGAAAGAAACTGTAACGATGAGTAGTGTATAGCCAATCAGTATGGCGTCAGGTGTAGGCATGTGTGCGTAAAAAACTAAAACTAACCCTTCATTTAGAGCAGCGCGATACCGTCGTCCCGTATCTCGATCCGACGATCCCTGTACAGCGTACCGATCGCTTTTTTGAACGTTTTTTTGCTCATCTCCAGCGCCTTGTGAATCGCTTCCGGCGGACTGCTGTCGTTCAGTGGCAGGAAACCGTTCTGATGTTGCAGCGCTTCGAGGATTCGCTGCGCACTGGGTTCGACATTTTCAAAACCCATCTGCTGCAAACTCACGTCGACCCGGTTGTCATCGCGAACGCGTTTAACAAATCCGGGCATCCGGTCGCCTACCTGCACGGGGCGGAACAACTCGTTGTGATACAGCAGCCCCTGGTACCGGTCGTTGATTATTACGTTAACACCCAGATCGGTGATTTCATAGGCCAACAGGTCAACGGGGTCGTTGCCGACAAGGTCAGATACGTCCGGGTCAAGAAAGCGGCTTACCTTACTTGATGCGACAAGTCGGCCGGTATCTTCGTCAAGGTAGAGAAACACCACATACCACTCGCCCTCACGCATGGGTTTGCTTTGTTCGCGGAACGGCACAAGCAAGTCTTTTTCCAGTCCCCAGTTCAGAAACGCGCCGACGTTCGATACAGCGACAACCGGCAAGGGCGCAAATTCATCGCGCATGATATGGGGGGTCAGCGTGGTCGCAATGGGCCGGTCTTCCGAATCAGTGTAGATAAATACGTCGATCTCATCCTCCACCCGCAGGTCGGTGGGTACGTATTTGTTAGGCAGCAGCACGTCGTCGCGCTCGTCGGCAGGATGCCCCAGAAAGAACCCAACGCTGGTCTGACGTAAGGCAATAAGTTTATTGATTCGACCAATTTCTAGCATAAGTCCAGTAGGCTTGTTGGACAAAAGTAACGATAAACCAACGCGTGACCGGTCTTTTCCGGTGATTGCATGTCGCTACTTTTAATAAACCATCAATCCGCCCAGTGGTTATTGAGTTGACTATATGAGTCACAACAAACCATCAACTGTTATGAATACCGAGAAAAATTTGAGTGGTAAAAAGGTAGCGATTCTGCTATCGGAAGGCTTTGAAGAAGTGGAAATGACCAAGCCCCGGCAGGCCCTGCAGGACGCGGGTGCAACGGCTCATATTATCAGCCTGAAAAGTGGCGATGTGAAAGCCTGGGATATGGACGACTGGGGCGAAACCTACGATGTAGACCTGGCGCTCGACGCAGCTGACCCATCGCAATACGATGCGCTGCTATTACCTGGTGGCGTTATCAACCCCGACAATCTGCGCCAGAGCGACAAAGCCATCTCGTTTGTCAAGCATTTCTTTAACGAGCAAAAGCCTGTAGCGGCTATCTGTCACGCGCCCATTATGCTGATCGAAGCTGACGTGGTCAACGGTCGTACACTGACCTCGTTCCCGTCGATCAAAACCGACCTGAAAAACGCCGGTGCCGACTGGGTCGATCAGCAGGTTGTACACGACGGCAATCTTGTCACGAGCCGTAACCCCGACGATATCCCCGCCTTCAACAAAGGCATGATCGAACTGTTCGCCAGCGGTGTAAAAGCCAACGCGTAACCAATCCGATCAACGCAAACGGGCCAGTGTTTTAAGACACTGGCCCGTTTTTTTGTAGAGACGCGACCCCTTGCGTCTCATATGCGGCAGCAATAGCCATCCGGTAGTAACCATCACGTCAGCGGTAACCACCCGGCAGTAACCATCCGGACATAAGACGCGAGGGGTCGCGTCTCTACATATCAGTCGATTTTCATACGGAACACCTCGTATGGGCGGGTGCGGGTTGACTTGCCGCCGTTATTCTTGGC
>JAKONH010000206.1 GCA_022702045.1 Spirosomataceae bacterium | reverse complement strand
CGGGACTTTGTGGAGCGGGTAGAAACAATTTATTAACGACTAAACGCAAGTGGGCTCTGTTGCCCGTGCTGATCAACGTCTGTCGACGAGCCAATGCTATTTAATTCGCTACAATTTCTTCTTTTCTTCATTGTCGTTACGCTTGGCTATTTCAGCCTGAAGTGGCGGGGACGGTGGGTACTACTGCTGGTAGCGAGCTGCTACTTCTATATGGTTTTCAAGCCGTCTTATTTTTTAATTCTGCTGCTGACCATCATCATCGACTACATCGCCGGTATCTGGATCGAGCGAACCCACGGCCCGGCCCGGCGGTGGCTGCTAATCCTGTCGCTGGTATCCAACCTGGGGATTCTAGCGTTCTTCAAGTATCTCGGATTCTTCGCCGAAAACGTCGTCTGGCTGTTTGACCACCTAAGTATGCCTGGCATCGCCACGCAGGTTGAAGGGCTGACGAATCGCATCTTTATTCGGGTGCTCCGCTTTTTCGGCGAGAACGACGTATCGTCATTCAAAGACAACGTCATCAATATTCTGCCCGTCGGTCTGTCGTTTCATACGTTCCAAGCCATGAGTTACACGATTGAAGTGTACCGGGGAAATCAGAAAGCAGAGCGACATTTTGGTATCTACGCGCTCTATGTAATGTTCTATCCGCAGCTGGTAGCCGGACCTATCGAGCGCCCGCAGAACGTGCTTTGGCAGTTCCATTCCTATTTCCAGTATGATCGGGAGGAAGTAAAAGCTGGCTTGATGCAGATGGCTTTCGGTTTGTTCAAAAAACTAGTCATCGCTGACCGATTGTTATTGCTGACAAACCATGCCTATGCCGACCCCAGTCAACACAACGGGCTGACACTACTGGCAGCTACCTTCTTCTTTACGTTTCAGATCTACTGCGACTTTTCGGGCTATTCCGACATTGCTATCGGAGCTGCCCGGGTGATGGGCTTTACGCTGATGGAAAATTTCCGTACGCCCTACATCGCTCAATCAGTATCGGAGTTCTGGCGACGCTGGCACATTTCGCTCTCGACCTGGTTTCGCGATTACCTGTACATTCCGCTGGGTGGTAACCGTAAGGGACCGGTTCGGCAATACGTCAACATGCTGATCGTGTTTCTGGCCAGCGGTCTGTGGCACGGCCCTAACTGGACCTACGTAATCTGGGGCGGGTTAAACGGGCTGTATCAGGTGTTGGCTGTGCTACGCGATAAACTGCTCGCCCGACTTGGCTTCATTACTACGCCTGCCCGGCACATTCACTCACCCGCCAGCGAACCGAAGACGAGTTCACCCGTGTGGGCCGTTATCAATACACTTATCACGTTCGTGCTGATTATGCTGACGTGGGTGTTCTTCCGCGCTCGTAACCTAGGCGACGCTATGCTGATTCTACAGCGTATCGCTACACTGTCCTGGTCAGAAACGATCAGTAGCCCAATGAATGCTGTAGAAATGTGGTTCAGTGTGGGTCTGATTGCGTTCTTGCTCATCAAGGAATACGTTTATCTGACTATCCCGACGCGCAATACGGTTGTGTTTGTCGTATTGTTCGCGCTGACAACCTTCGCGACGTATCTGTTCGGCGTTTTCTCCTCGAATCAATTCATCTATTTTCAGTTCTAGCGTTCTGTGTCGCGGGCTTGAACTGCATCGCAACGCCATTCATGCAATAGCGCAAGCCAGTCGGGTCGGGACCGTCTTCGAATACGTGCCCCAAATGACCGTCGCAGACCGCGCAGCGTATTTCTGTCCGATTACCGTCCGCTTCGGTGTAGATAGCGTTAGGCAGGATGGGCGCGTAGAAACTAGGCCAGCCTGTTCCCGACTCGAATTTTGCCGTTGAGCGAAATAGTGGATTATGGCAGGCGGCACAGCTAAACGTACCAGATCGGTGCTCGTCGTTGAGCGGGCTACTACCTGCCCATTCGGTACCATTTTCCCGAAGCACTGTGTAGGCAGACCGGTCGAGTCGTTTCTTCCAGTCAGCCTCCGATTTTACCACGCGCCGGTCACCGGGCGAGGTAGCGCCTACCGGACGTTGATGTGGTGGGCGTGGCTTAGCGAAATACGTGCCGTAGCCCCAAAGTCCGCCAACCAACAGGACGGCAATTACCAGGAATAAAGTCGTTGAGCGCATAGATCTCGGCGGGTAAGCAATGGCTTCCCTGCCGAAAAATACGTTCGTGCGGTACAATCAGTTCCGGGAAGATGCGGCAGGGTATTTCGCCTGATTCATAGATGTCGACCAACGCAAATTCGTCGCCTTCGAGTGCATAAACGTTGACGGCTTTTTCCTTCGGTTGTACAATCCAGTATTCACGTACCCCTGCCTGCTCGTAGAGGTGAAACTTCTCGTCGAAATCATACTTGGCTGTTCGGGGCGATGTGATTTCAATGATCCAGTCGGGCGCACCCAGACAACCATCATCGTCCAGCTTTGTCAAATCACAAATGACGCAGATGTCGGGCTGTACAACGGTGTAAATCTGTTCAGGTTTCTTCTTGTTCTGAATACGCAAGCGAACGTCGAAGGGAGCATCGTAAACTTGGCATGTCCCGCCGTCGAAATAGTGACGAATAGTGTAAGAAAGATTGCCCGACGCGCGCTGATGCATCCGTTTAGGCGCGGGCGGCATAGCCAGAATTTTTCCCCGAATCAATTCGACGTGTTCATCAAGCTGCCATTCTAAATAATCAGCATAGGTGTACGTACCATCAGGGTCGAGTTGTGATATGTCTGTGATCATGAGCCATGACTTTATGAACAAACTAAACGACGAACGAACCACCAAAAACGAGATGCCGAAAACCGCAGCCTACCGCCCGATAGCGACCTTGCGGAGTATGGCGTCGATGACTTGTAGTGGGGTGATTTGATCGGCTTCGGCTTCGTAGTTGAGCAACAGCCGATGATTGAATACATCCGGGGCGACCTCTTTGATGTCTTCGGGCAGTACATAGTCGCGCCGGTCGAAATAAGCAAGCGCTTTGGCCGCCAGGTTCAGATTGATACTGGCGCGGGGCGACACGCCGAACTGAATATAACGAGCTTCGTCGCGCAGCCCGTAATCGAGCGGCCGGCGGGTTGCGAAAACCAACTCGATGATGTAGCGCTCAAGCGTTTCCGAAATGCTGATACCGTTGATCTCGTCGCGAATGGCGATCAGGTCGTCTTTATCCAGCACGGGCTGCACCTCGTAGTCGAAATTCATGTTCGACATTCGGCGCATCACTTCCAGCTCATCCTCCCGGCTCAGATAATCGACGAACACCTTCATCATAAACCGGTCGACCTGGGCTTCGGGCAGGGGATAGGTACCTTCCTGCTCGACAGGATTCTGGGTAGCCAGTACCAGAAAAGGGCGGTCAAGGAGAAACGTTTCTTCGCCAATCGTCACCTGCTTCTCCTGCATCGCTTCGAGCAAAGCCGCCTGCACTTTGGCGGGCGATCGGTTGACTTCGTCGGCCAGGATCAGGTTAGCGAAAATAGGTCCCTGCTTTACTTCAAACTCAGCCGTTTTCTGATTGAAAATCATCGTACCGATCAGATCAGCGGGCAACAAATCGGGCGTAAACTGAATGCGCTGAAAATCAAGCTCCAGCACTTTTGCCAGCGTGTTGATCGTCAGCGTTTTGGCTAAGCCCGGAACACCTTCGAGCAAAATATGACCACCCGTGAACAGGCCGATTAGCAACCGGTTGAGCAGCCGATCCTGCCCGACAACGACCTGACTCATTTCCCGGAATACATCCCGAATTTTGGCGTGGTAGGTGAATGATGACGTGGATTGCATAGAATGGGTTCAAGGTTTAAGGTTCAATGTTGGTTTTCGGTAAACGATTTTACTGGATATCAAACCTTAAACGTCAAACCCAAACCTTAAACAGTTAAAAAGTAGCCCGGATGCTGCGGTCTTTGCCGTGAATGTCTTTGTAAACCTGAATACGGGTAAAGCCACGGTCGGCGAACACCTGCCGGGTGGCCTCGCCGAAGCGCTCGTTTATCTCAACGTAACAAGCTCCGTCTTTCGTCAAATGACGCACGCAGAAATCAGCCACAGCCTTATAAAACACCAGTGGATCGTTGTCGTCGACAAACAGCGCCAGGCCAGGTTCGTAATCGAGTACGTTGCGATCCATGTCGGCGGCTTCCGAGCGGGTTACGTAAGGCGGATTGCTGACGACACAATCGAAGCGATGCGTAAAGTTTGCCGGGACGTTCAAAATGTCCTGAATGGCAAACGTTACGTCAGCATTGAGGTTGTGGGCATTGCGCCGGGCCAGTTCGAGGGCTTTTTCTGATACGTCCCAGCCTGTAACGACCGATTGGGGTAGAAATCGCGATAGTGTGGTGGCAATACAACCGCTACCCGTACCGATGTCGACAATGGGAACGTCGTCGGTACGATCGGCGAAGTCATGCATGATCAGCCGGACCAAGTCTTCCGTTTCGGGTCGTGGAATCAGCACGTCGGGCGATACTTCGAATTCAAGACCGCAGAAGATCGTTGTGCCGATGACATGCTGAATTGGTTCCTGCCGGTTCAGCCGTTCCAGAATTTTGAACCAGTCGGGTTCGGTACGGTTGGGTGGGAGTGGCTTGTCCGTCAGCACATCGGTTTTACGCAGACCAAAATAATGGTCAAGCAGCATGAATGCCATTTCACGGGCTTCTTCCGGCGAATAAGCCGTGATATTTTTGCGCAGTCGATCGTATAGAGGTTTGGCTGTTGCCATGCGGTTCAGAAGCGTAATTTTAGCCAAAAATAGACAAGTTTATGGTTCCTGCGGAAGTATTCATGCGTCGCGCGCTCGAACTGGCTGCCTTGGGTCGGGGGTGGGTCAGTCCGAACCCGATGGTTGGCTGTGTGATCGTGCACGATGCCACGCAACATATCATTGGCGAAGGCTGGCATCAGCGGTACGGCGAAGCCCATGCTGAGCGAAACGCCATCCATGCGGTACAGCCCGACGATCTACCACTGTTACCAGAGAGCACGGCCTATGTCACGCTGGAACCCTGCTCGCATTACGGCAAGCAGCCACCATGTGCCAATTTGTTGATTGAAAAAGGAATGGGCCGTGTTGTTTGTTGTAATGACGACCCGAATCCGCTGGTCGGTGGACAGGGATTTCAAAAGCTGGAACAGGCCGGTATTTGTGTCGAGCGGGGATTGCTGGCGGAGGAGGGGCGGCTGCTGAATGCCCGCTTTTTTACGTTTATGGAGCAGCAGCGGCCGTACATCATCCTGAAATGGGCCGAAACCAGCGATGGCTATATGGGCGGGCCGGGTGGGCAACCGGTGCAGATCAGTGGTCCACTCAGTCAGCGACTTGTACACCGGTGGCGGAGTGAAGAGGATGCCATCATGGTCGGAACGAACACCGCCCGTAACGACAACCCCCGGCTGAACACGCGACTTTGGCCGGGCAAAAATCCTATCCGCATCGTCATCGACCGACACAATACGCTGCCCCCCGACCTTCACCTGTTCGACGGGGCACAACAAACGATCGTCATCCGTGAAACTGGGTTGTCTGGCGGCTTGGTTTCGCTCGTTGAGCAAAAGATCACGTCCGTTCTCGTCGAAGGTGGCGCGGCTTTGCTGACTTCGTTTTTATCGGAAAGCCTGTGGGATGAGATGCGCGTGTTTCGCAGTCCGACCATGCTGGGGGATGGTATCAAAGCACCGGTTGTGCAGGGAAGGCTCATCAGCCGGGAGCTGATTGGCGATGACGAACTGACGATTTATCGACCCGACTGAGATGCGTGTAATCAGCGAAGCAAAGTCGTCATCGTCTGCAAATTGACATCGGCGTCGAAAGCAGAGCGAATGGGAATAGCGAAGCCCGGTAAAACAAACGATCGAATCGTGCCCTCACCCGCTTTCAGAATAAGTTGGTACTGCCCGTCTACGAGGTGACACTGCTCGATGACCTGTTCGTCTGCATCGACAAGCCAGTATTCTTCGACGCCGTGCGCCTGATAATCGTCAAATTTAATTCCCCGATCACGTTTGGCTGTACCGTCGGAAAGTACTTCGATCACTAGGTCAGGTGCTGGAAATAGCGTCTGTTTGGCCGTGAATGTGTCAGCTTTAGCCCGACTGAAAAAGCAGATGTCGGGTTCGTAGTCATTACGGGTCAACGCCGTCATGATTTTCTCGACCCCGACAAACCCCAGTTTGTGCCGGCGGACGTATAGATCGAAAAGTTCGCATAAGTATTTGGTTGCTTCGTTATGCGACTTCCTGACTGGCGAATGCATGACGATTTCGCCGTTGATAAACTCAACTTTATCCTGTTCAGTAATGTCGTTGTAGAACGTTTCCCGCTTTTTGCGCTCTTCGTTCAGGGCGGCCTGAATTTCCTGCATGATCAGATAGGCGTCCGGGTATTCCAAAATTTGCTCGACAAGTTGCTGGTGCATGATGTGGTAGTGTGGTGGGTTACTACACGAATATACAAAAACACTTTGTGGTTAGTGGTTTGTTGTTCGTGGTTCTTCCGTAAGAAACCTCGCGACAGCAAACCACTAACCACAAACTATACAACTACAAACCTGCTATTGCGCCTGTGCGACGGGTGTGGCATTGGTACCAATGTTACCACTGGCAACGATGGCACTACCGGCCATAATTCGGACGTTGGCGTTATAAGTGCTCAGATTGTCGAAGAAATTGGCGTCGGTGATGGTGTAATACTTATTGGTAGCAAACGCACCGGTTGCCCCGCTGACCGCATCGAGAGACTTGAGCGCAGTGGCTGAGTTTGCCGTCAGGGCTCCCTGATAAATCGACGCCGTGTATGAGGTGCCACTCACTGTATTGTACAGACCCATCTGCACCAGCGTTACGGATGAACTGTACTTGTAGAAAACCACCCGGCCGTAAACCGTGCTACTGCCGACACCCGTCAGGCTGTATGCTTTGTAAACCGATACCGTTCCGCCACCGGGCGCTGCATTCGACAGCGGTTCGTAGTTGGTTTGTTCGCAGGCGGTTGTCAGGCCAATCAGTACGAACAGGATACCGGCCAACAGGCTAAAAGATAGGTTGATATATCGTTTCATGGGAGAGATAGCTTAGAAATTGAATAGCACACGGCCATAGTAGTAAGCGCCGTTCGACCCCTGCTGATAGCTCGAATACAGCGTGAAACCCCGGTTTTCAGCACGCAGAATCTGTGGGTATTTGTCGAGGATGTTGCTGCCACCGATTGAGAATTTCAGATTGCGGTTTAAGGCATACCCAACGCTCATATCCAGAATAGCCTGCGGGGAGAACGTCTGATCGTAGTAGTTACCCTGATCGTCGGCGGAAATCGACAACGCTGTAATCTGACCAAAGTAGGAACCACGCAGCATGGCATCCCACTTGCCCCGCCGATACATGACCGAGCCAATCAGCTTGGTACGGGGCGTGCCGGTTTCAAATTGACCGATTACGTCGCGGCTCAGGTACTTACCGACAACCGCTTCCGGCGTCAGGTTTTGAACGTTTAGGTTCAACGTATTACGGCTCAGGATTGTGTTCTTGCTGAAAATACCGGCCAGGCTGTAGGTCAGGCTGCTCTTACTCGACAGGTTCTGTGTGTAGTTACCAACAATTTCAAGCCCTTCCGACCGGACGTTGGCACCATTGACAAAGAACTGCGCTTCACCACCACCGATCACTTCGTTGTAGTTGTTGCCGACCTCTGATGCGTTGAAGAAACTGGTCTGGAAGATTCGGCCGTCTACATCGATGCGGTATGCATCGACCGTTACCTCAAAACCGCGCATCGGCTGATAGGTCAGCCCAAACCCGTAGGTGCGCGAA
>JAKONH010000134.1 GCA_022702045.1 Spirosomataceae bacterium | reverse complement strand
CAACCCCCTTCGGTAGTAATTTCTTCACCAACTATTAAGTATCGCCAACAGGCGCTTTGTATAACCAACCTATACGGATATGCTTACAACCATTCAGGATACACTGACGGCCGACTCACCAACGGTCGAGCTGCCCGCTTATGACCCTAGTGCGTTGACCGCTGGCATCGCTCACATCGGCGTCGGTAATTTTCACCGGGCGCATGAAGCCTACTACACGCATCAGCTATTAAATCAGTTGCCTGACGCAAACTGGGGTATCCGGGGCATCGGTATAACCGGCTCTGTCCCCGCTACGGCGGCTCAGTTTGCCCAGCAGGACAACCTGTATACCTTGACGGAATTCAGCGCCGACGGCGATGCCAACGTGGCCGTCATCGGCTCGATTGTCGATTATATAGCGGCTCAGGACAATACCGAAGCCGCACTGGAAGCGCTGGCCGATCCGGCGATCAAAATCATTTCGCTGACGATTACCGAAGGCGGCTACAAACTCGATGCAAACCGCTCGTTTCAACTGGCTGATCCCGACGTACAACACGATCTGCATCAGCCGACGGAACCGAAAACGGCCTTTGGCTACGTAATCGAAGCACTGTTCCGCCGGAAGCAACGCGGCAGCGGACCCGTCACGATTCTGTCGTGCGACAACCTGCAACACAATGGCGATGCCGCCCGCACGGCTTTTCTGGCCTTTGCAACGGCCCGCGACGCGGAACTGGCCGACTGGATAGGACAGCATGTCAGCTTTCCGAACTCGATGGTCGACCGCATTACGCCTGCTACCCACGGCGCTGATCGGCAGCGGCTGAACGCGCAAAGCGGTATCGACGATGCGCTGCCCGTGTATTGCGAGGAATTTACACAATGGATTATCGAAGATGAGTTCGCGGCCGGCCGGCCAGCCTGGGAGCAGGCGGGCGTACTGTTTGTCGATGACGTGACGCCCTACGAAACCGTTAAACTCCGGCTGCTGAACGCGGCCCACAGTATGCTGGCGTACCCTGCTTTTCTGGCTGGGTTCCGCACGGTACACGAGGTTATGCAGGATGATCTGTTTCGAACATACCTATACCGGTTTCTTCAACAGACTGCCCAATCGCTAACAGCCGAAGCGCAGGTTATCGACCTGGACGAGTATATCGATCAACTGATGAGCCGGCTTTCGAACGAAGCTGTGGGCGATCAATTGGCCCGCCTGTGTGGCGACGGCGCATCGAAGTGGCCGGTATTTATTATGCCTACGCTACTCGATCACCTTCAGCATGGGCGTGATACGGCCTGTCTGGCGTTTGGCCTGGCTGCCTACGGGCACTACCTGCAAGCCGGGATTGACGACAAGGGGAAAAAATATACGGTAGTCGAGCCGCACCTGAGCGGTGCCGACTGGGCTAATATCCGTCATCAGGATAGTACTTGTCTGCTAACGACCACGCCCCTTGCTGCGGCTGATCTGCGAGCCTATCCGGCTTTTCTGGCGCAATACCGCTCGTATCGATCGCAGATTGCCCGGTATGGCCTTGTCTTTTCGTTGAAACAAACCCGCTGTATTCTCCAGACAACTGAAGCGGCTTAATCCCCTGCCTATGCAATGGCTTGATATACTGGGCCTTGTCGCGACGGTCTTTACAACCGGAGCGTATGTGCCACAAGCGTATAAAATCATTCAGACAAAATCGACCCGCAGTCTCTCGACACCGACTTACACGATGATCGTGATCGGTAGCGCATTATGGCTGTTCTATGCCTACGACCGGCGCGATTACCCGGTTATGCTGGCCAATGGCGTAACCGGCCTGTTGAGCCTGGTTATCCTGATTATGAAGCTCAGCGCCAAAGAAGAAGCCACTGCTGAGTCATAAGCAGACCGGCAGCGAACCATGCTGCGTAATCTGCTTGACTATAAAATAAACACCCCTCCATTCAACACTGAACGGAGGGGTGTACTAAGAGGAGGCAAAACCATTATGGTCCCACTACTACTTCATAGGCTACCACCTACTAACTACTAGCTGTAAGGTACCCTGGCTTACGTTACCGTGGGAATAAACCACATCTACGTCGTAATCATAGTAATCGAAGCTCTGTTTTAGTGAATCAAGTCTCCCTTTAGGTAGCCCCCATGTTTGCCAATATAGTTTTTCTGGCTGATGTGGATTTTTCAGTGTCACAAATGAAGAATCATTCAACGAGCCAATGGCGCACAGGTAGATTCTTGGTGATAAGCTTCCTTTAGCTTTTGTTAGTCGGATGGTTGTATCCCTCGTTGGGTTTAGAATTGTGATTGGTCTATTTATTGGACCGCCTGAGTGGCAAGCTGCATTAAGCAGAATACAAAGGATTAATAACTTCTTCATGGTCTGGAAACTGGGCTGACATTCTAGACCCGAAAGTACACCATCACACGCTGAAACTATATGTCTAGGTCATTTTTGTCATACTGACCAAGAAGCCTCTTCAGGAATGAATATTTTTTGATTACCGGCTATGCTTCCTGCGTCAGCATGACAAAACGCCAGTGTAAACTACGCTGAACGGGTTCTGCTTTAATGCATAGCAAGCTAACGAGAAGTGAGAAGGCCGCTGAACGGGTATGTACTGGTTCGGCGGCCTTTTCTGTGTTGCCCTATTCAGAAGTGCTGAGTAATTGCTGTAATCCGATTACTTAAGTATACGAAATTTTATTTGGTTGTTGCGCGATCAGACAGGCAGTGTTTCGTTATTTTTGCCTGTTACAACCCAATCATCAACCGTATTCTATGAGAAAACATGTCCTCTCGGGACTGTTTGCGATCGCGTTCGCTTCGGGAGCCTTCGCCCAGACAACCTTCCCTCAGAACGGGGTGCACGATCAACGGATGGGGCTCTACGCCTTTACCAATGCCACCATCGTCGTCGACCCGAAAACAACCCTGCAAAATGCGACCCTGCTCGTCCGCGACGGACGCATTGAAGCCATTGGTAGCGACGTTAAATTGCCCACCGGTGTCGTCGCGACCGATCTGAAAGGCAAACGCATTTATCCGGCCCTGGTCGAGCTTGATTCGGACTATGGTATGCCCGAGGTAAAGCGGCAGCCCGGCGGTGGTCGTGGTAACCCACAACTCGAATCGAACAAGAAGGGCGCATACTACTGGAATCAGGCCGTACAGCCCGAAAACGATGCCAGTCTGCTCTTTACGGCCA
Source organism: Spirosomataceae bacterium (assembly GCA_022702045.1). Taxonomy (GTDB): domain Bacteria; phylum Bacteroidota; class Bacteroidia; order Cytophagales; family Spirosomataceae; genus Spirosoma. The sequence goes on along the minus strand of JAKONH010000134.1, from coordinate 28,866 downwards.
GCTCGACCAAAGCCGATGAACTGCGTAAGCTGGGCTACGGTGCCGCGCTAACCCATCCGCACGACGGCATTATCCGGGGCACGGGAACGCTGGTAACGCTGGCCGATGACCGGGAGAACATGGTGGTGCTGAAGCCCAACGCAACCATGCACTATTCGTTCAACCGCGGCACGTCGAACCAGACCTATCCGAACTCGATGATGGGAGCAGTAGCGCTGATCCGGCAGGCGCTCTACGACGCCGACTGGTACAAGCGGGGGGGCAGCAATCAACAGGAAAACCTGTCGTTGGCCGCCCTGAATCGCAATCAGAATCTGCCCGTCATCTTCGACGTGACCGATAAACTCGGCGTACTGCGGGCCGACAAGATCGGTGACGAATTTAGCAAACAATACATCATTCGTAGTGGTGGCGATGACTACCAGCGTATCGACGAAATCAAAGCGACGGGCGCGACATTGATCGTACCGGTCAACTTCCCGCAGCCTTACGATGTGGAAGACCCGTGGGATGCCGACAACGTGTCGGTGGCTGAGCTGAAACACTGGGAAATGGCACCTATGAACGCGGGTAAACTGGCGGCTGCCAACATCCCATTTGCTATCACCACAGCTGGCCTGCGCAACAAAACCGAGTTCTGGGCCAACCTGCGCAAAGCCATCGAAAACGGCCTGACGGAAGAGCAGGCGCTGGCAGCACTAACGACTGTTCCAGCCCGGCTGATCAACGCCGGCGACCTTGTCGGTACGCTGAAAAAAGGGAGTCTTGCCAACTTTATCATCACCTCCGGTAACCTGTTCTCGCCCGACAATGTGATCTACGAAAACTGGATTCGGGGCAAGCAGTACATCGTCGGCCAACAGGTTGTGCAGGATCCACGTGGTGTCTGGAATCTGACGGTCGGCAGTCAGCCACCGATGAAACTGACGATCAACGGGAAGTCAGCCGAAAAGCCGGAGTTTCAACTGATGGCCGATACGACGAAGCTGTCGCCCAAGGTGGCTGTCAACGGCGATTTCGTGACCATTCAGGTACAGATGGACAAGAAGAAGCCCGGCACGACCCGCCTGACGGGTTACCGCACCGGCAATACAATCAAAGGCGACGGTGAAACCCCGGATGGCAAGACGGTAAGCTGGACGGCCACCCGCACAGGCGATGCGCCGGACACACCGGCTTCGACTACGGGTACTTCCGGTACCGCTACGGCGGGTATGTCAGGAACGACAGCGCGGGGGCAGCTAGCAACTACACTACCGGCCAGTGCAACGGCTGTCGTGTATCCGTTTGTCGGCATGGGTAACGCTAAAAAGCCACAAGCCGAAACGATGCTGATTCGCAACGCAACGGTCTGGACGAACGAAAAAGACGGTATCCTGCAAAACGCTGACGTGCTGGTCACCAACGGCAAAATCGCGCAGGTCGGTAAGGGACTGACCGCCCCCGCTGGTGCCCGCATCATCGACGGTACGGGTAAGCACCTGACCAACGGAATCATCGACGAGCACTCGCACATCGCTTTATTGTCGGTCAACGAAGGGTCGCAGTCGAGCACAGCAGAGGTACGCATGGCCGACGTCGTCAATTCGGAAGATGTCAATATCTATCGGCAACTGGCCGGGGGCGTCACGACTTCGCAACTGCTTCACGGCTCGGCCAACGCCATCGGTGGCCAGTCGGCCATCGTCAAGCTGAAATGGGGTGAAGCGCCCGACGCCATGCTCATCAAAGGAGCTGACGGCTTTATCAAGTTTGCGCTAGGTGAAAACGTGAAGCAGTCGAACTGGGGCGATGCCGCCCGCGTGCGTTTCCCGCAAACCCGGATGGGGGTCGAGCAGGTGTACATGGACCACTTCATGCGGGCCAAAGAATATGCTAAAGGCTGGGACACGTACAATAAGCTAAGCGCGAAGGACAAAGCGAAAGCTACCGCCCCCCGTCGGGACATCGAACTAGACGCACTGGCCGAAATCTTGGCGAAGAAGCGCTTTATTACCTGCCACTCGTACGTGCAGTCGGAGATCAACATGCTGATGAAAGTGGCTGATTCGCTGGGCTTTAAAGTCAATACGTTTACGCACATTCTGGAAGGCTATAAACTGGCCGACAAGATGGCAAAACATGGCGCGGGTGGTTCATCGTTTGCCGACTGGTGGGCATACAAGATGGAAGTACATGACGCCATTCCGTACAACGCAGCGCTGATGAAGAGTCAGGGCGTGACGGTATCGATCAATTCCGACGATGCCGAAATGGCCCGTCGTCTGAATCAGGAAGCGGCCAAAGCCGTCGAATATGGCGGTGTGAACGAAGAGGATGCCTGGAAAATGGTGACGCTGAACCCTGCCAAACTGCTACACCTTGACAGCCATATGGGTAGCGTAAAAGTGGGTAAAGACGCTGATCTGGTTGTCTGGAACGCTAATCCGCTGTCGATCTATGCCAGGCCAGACTACACGATCATCGACGGGGCAGTGTACTTCAGCCTGAAAGACGAAGACGCTAGGCGAGAGGCTATGCAGGCCGAACGCGCCCGGCTGATTCAGAAGAATCTGGCGGCTAAAGCAAGTGGCGCACCAACCGTTCGCCCAACCTTCCGCCGGACCCGCATGTGGCACTGTGAAGACATCGAAGGCGTTATGGCAGAAGGAGAGGAGAAGTAGCGACGGTCCGCGCCACGGCCTTCGCGTCTCGGCACCCGGATGGTAGATGACCGGAGGGTTCTTACTCCGCATGGTCATTTATTTGGTCGCGCGGTTTTGCTGACGCGCGCAGAGACGCAAGGGACTGCCGTGCCACCGTGGCCGCACCGGCAGACCGGTCTCTACATCTCTACATAAAAACAGAACTGAAACAATGAAACGACTACTCATACCTATATTCTCGCTCGTTACACTGGTCGGGTACGGACAAAATCCTGCGCCAGCGAAACCGCAGGACCATGTCATTGCACTAATGGGCGGTACGGCCCACCTCGGTAACGGGCAGGTTATTCAGAATGCCATCGTCCTGTTTGATAAGGGCGTCATCACCAATGTGGTCGATGGAACGCTGGTAAAACTCAATCTGGCCAACGGTACCGAAGTGATCGACGTAAGTGGTAAGCATATTTATCCCGGCCTGATTTCACCTGCGTCGACGGTGGGGCTGGAAGAGATCGAGGCCGTTCGGTCCACGGTCGACAAGCAGGAAGTGGGCGTACTGAACCCCAACGTCCGTGCCCTGATCGCCTACAACACCGATTCCGAAATCATCCCGACGATCCGCAATAACGGTGTGCTGCTAACACAGGCCATGCCGCAGGGGGGCGCCATATCCGGCAGTTCGAGCGTCATGATGACCGATGGCTGGAACTGGGAAGACGCCGTGCTGAAAAAAGATGATGGCCTATGGCTCAACTGGCCGGGCTATTACGCCAGCGATTTCGACCTGGAGAACTTTACCCGCGTCGTGAAAAAGAACGATAAGCGCGACGAAGCCATCAGTGCCCTGCGCGCCACTTTCGGCGATGCAAAAGCCTATGCCGCCGTGGCTAATCCGTCGCCGATGAATCTCCGGCTGGAGTCGATGAAAGGGTTGTTTACGGGTGCACAGAACCTGTATGTCCGGGCCGACTATGCCAAGGATATTGTCGAAGCGGTTCAGTGGGCCAAAGCGATGAGCGTGGCGAAGGTCGTGATTGTTGGGGGTGAAGAAAGCCACCGCGTGGCCAGTTTCCTGAAGGAAAATAACGTACCGGTTATTCTGGGGGCGCTACACCGCCTGCCCAATCGGGAAGACGAAGCCGTCGATCTGCCGTATCGCCTGCCGGGTATCCTGCAAAAAGCAGGTGTGCTGGTTGGACTGAGCTATGCCGACGAATGGTGGCGGACCCGTAACCTGGCGTTTCAGGCGGGTACGGCGGCCGGTTTCGGTATTACCGATCGTGAAGAAGCGTTGAAGATGATTACGGCCAATAACGCGAAGATCATGGGGATCGACGGTATGGTTGGTACACTCGAAAAAGGCAAGCATGCAACGCTGTTCGTTTCGGCGGGCGATGCGCTTGATATGAAAACCAATGTGGTTGAACACGTATTCATCCAAGGACGTAAAGTCAACCTTGACGACCGTCACAAACGTCTGTACCGAATGTACAAGGAGAAGTTTACGAAGTAACAATAGACGAGTCGGGTGGCAGTTGTGCAACCCGACTCGCCTATCGGTACAGTGAAGCCGGTTGATTAACGAATCGATATCCGTTCGTAGCGTACGTTTTATAACGAACAATAGTCAACGTTGACAAATACGATGGCTAAATCGAATGAACTGATTGTGCTGGATAATGGTCCATTTTATCACGGCACTAAAGCTGCCTTGCCGGTTGGTGGTTTCCTGACCGCCGGATTTCAGTCGAACTACAGGCCCGAGATCGTGATGAACCACATCTATTTCACTGCCCTTGTCGATGGGGCAGGCCTTGCCGCAGCCCTGGCCAGTGGTGAGGGCGAAGAACACGTTTACATTGTTGAACCGACGGGCGCTTTCGAAAACGATCCGAATGTCACGGATAAAAAATTTCCGGGTAACCCGACCCGGTCCTATCGCAGTCAGGCGCCCTTAAGAATCGTTGGCGAAGTAACAGACTGGGTACGACTAACACCGGAACAGCGTCAGCAGTGGCGTGAACGACTGGCCGTGATCAACGCTGACCCGAAAGCAGAAATTATTAATTGATATGTAGAGACCGCACCGGCGGCCACGCGGTGGTCGCCAGCGTGGCGCGCACCGGCGATCCTTCGCGGCTCCCCGCCGGATGATGTTGCTGGCGGGTGGTTTCCCCGCCGAACTAGCCAAGTAGACTGTCAATGGCTGACGCGTGCTAAGCCGCGAAGGATCGCGTCTTTACCAAGTCTGATAGTTAATGGGCAGCGTTTCAGTCAGGCAACTTTATACGTTAAATCATAAACATTGAACCCTTGAAAAGCCGGCCTTGCTCCGGTTTTTTTGTGAACTTTAGGCCCGGAAACTCACCGCTGCCGCCATCAACGCATGATTCGTATTTTTCAGGAGGATGAGACCTTCGTCCGCAAAATTCGCGACATCGATTCTTTTTCTGACACCGAACGCACACTCTGGGTTGACTTACAGAACCCTACGCCCGCCGAAATCAAGAGTGTCGAGGAAAAATTTGATGTTGACTTTCTAAGTCAGCAGGAGCAACTGGAGATCGAAAGTAGTTCCCGCTATATTGAAGAGGACGATTTACTGATTGCCAACTCCAACTTTCTGGTGCCCGACGCGGAACATCGCTATGTGACGGTGCCGGTTAGTTTTATCCTCAAAGACGACACGCTCTTTACCTATCGGAACGCCGACCTGAAATCGTTTGCCGATACGGTCAAACGCATCAAGTCGCGCCGGGCGATGTTTAAGGATGGCGCACAGATTATGATCTACATCTTTGAATCGCGTATCGACTACGACGCCGATCTGATCGAACTGGTGTCGGGCGAGATCAAAGCGATCAACCGTCTGCTCGACCTCGACGCCAATCTCGATCGGGAGATGCTGCTGAATATCAACGATTATCAGGAGCTGACGATGTCGATCCGGGAGAACGTTGTCGACAAACAACGTGTGATTTCGTCGATGATCCGGTCGGACGGCTGGTTTACGGATGACGAACAGCAGCGACTGCGTACGCTTATCAAAGACATCAACTCACTGATTGATCATACGAACTTCATCTTCGAGCGGCTCGAATTCCTGCAGAATACCTACCTCGGTCTGATTGACCTGGAGCAGAACCGGGTTGTTAAAATTTTTACCGTTGTATCGCTGGTATTTCTGCCACCGACGTTGCTGGCGAGTATCTGGGGAATGAACTTCGCCGGGATGCCCGAGTTGAGCTGGTCATTCGGCTACCCGATCGCCATTGGTTCGATGCTACTGTCATCGCTGCTGACGATACTCATATTCCGGCGCAAAAAGTGGTTGTAACGTTAGCAGGTAGAACAACCGGGGGGAGGCTGGGTTAACTCTACAAACCAGCTTACGTTTCTGATGAAAACTGAAAAAATACCCCATGCACTGTTGAGTGGCCTGATAGGAGCCGTTGCGCTGAACATATTGCACGAAACGGTCCGACAGTTTGTACCGCAGGCCCCCCGCGCTGATCTGCTGGGCGAACGTAGCATTATCAAAGGATTCAAAGCCGCCGGGGCCGAGCCGCCGACGGGTACCGCCCTCTATGCGTCGGCCATGGCTGGCGATGTTGTATCGAACGCCATCTATTACAGCCTAGTTGGCCTGAACGACAGACAGCCTCTGCTGACGGGTGTCGCTATTGGCGCATTGGCGGGTATTGGCGCGGTTACGCTACCGGGCCCCATGGGACTGGGTGAAGCACCGACCAGCCGCTCGTCGGCTACCGCTGCCATGACGATCGGCTGGTATTTATTCGGTGGATTGGTTGCTGGCGCTGTTTACGAGCGTTTCCGTCGGCCTACGACGGCATAGAGTGGATCGCCCGAACCGCCCGGACTGCGATCCAGCACCTCGATCTGGTCGAACAGCATACTATGCTCATAATAGCTGCGTACCAGTTCTTTATGCCCGTCGTCGCCCATCGACTGCCAGATCATGACCGCTTTGGTCGGAAATAATCGATTGGAAAAGACGGTGATAAACGGCGCGCCCGGCTTCAGCACCCGCGCTACTTCCTGATACACCCTGACTGGATCGGTCAGGTATTGCACGGAAACCGTCAATATAGCGCCGTCAAAATATTCTTTCTCGAATGTAAGGCGCGGTTGCCGATTGATATCATGCACAACGCGGGCGTCTAACTGCGGATTTTGAGCCAGTTCGGTCGCGTTCATGCCTAGTCCGACAACCTGTCCGTAATGTACGTCGGTTGGCAAGTGGCTGCGCCAACTACTCATCAGGTCCAGAATAGGACCGTCTGCGGGCAGGTACTCCCGGAACAGCTGCGTTGTGGCCGCAATAGCTTGATCGTCAATGTGAACAACCAATCGGGGTTGTCTATAAAAATCGGCGTCGTCGGTTTCGTCGTAACGTTGAAAGGGGTTATGGGTAGGCATATAAGTGCTTGCTATCGTCTTGTTTGTTGGTAACTGAACGTTTATGAGTGAGGTTTTGCCATTGTATTGTCGGGGTGAAAGAATATAAAATCTGAAGGGTAATTAAACGGTTTCATTCGTTATGTATCAAAGCGATATATACGGTAACCGCCACGATTGGCCCCGACGATGAACATACTGAAAACGATTGCAATACTTTGCCTGCTGGTCACGCTGATGACCGGGGTGGGTCTCGTCCGGACGGCGTCGGCACAGCCGGGCGTCAGCGTACCGATTCAGGCATTCTACAACGAATTGGCCCCCTACGGACAGTGGGTGCAGCATCCATACTACGGCTCAATCTGGCTCCCTAGCGCCAGCCCTGGCTTTCAGCCATATGTCAGCGATGGGCATTGGGTTGTAACGGAGTATGGCAATACCTGGGTGTCTGACTACCCATGGGGTTGGGCGCCGTTTCACTACGGCCGCTGGATTTTTGACGATCAGTACGGTGGCTGGGCCTGGATTCCCGGTTCCGACTGGGGGCCGGCTTGGGTGTCATGGCGGTCGGGTGGTGGCTATTACGGCTGGGCACCATTGGGGCCAGGCGTGAACGTGAACGTCAACGTCAACATCCCTGCCCCCTACTGGACGTTTGTACCGCAGATATACATCAACAGTCCGCAGTGGTACGGCTACCGGGCACCACGGCCACGGGGTGTGGCGATTTATCAGAACACGACGATTATCAATAACGTGTATCAATATGGTAATCAGGCGTATTCATACGGTCCGTACCGGGGTGAAATCGAGCGCGTAACGCGCCGGCCCGTACAGGTTTATCGTATCGATCAGCTCGACCGGCCGGGCCGCACCGTTATCTCAGGTAACTCCATCGGGTTCTACCGACCTGGACCGGGCAATCGACGCGATTACGACCGGGGTAACTATGGCTATAATAACCCCAACAACCGCTACGACAACAACTATGGCAGTCGCGGTAATGGTAACTATAACGACGGTCGATACGAGACGAATCCTCCCGGCAATCGGGGCTATGATAACGGTGGTCGCCAGCCGGGTAACGCTTACCCGAATGGTCGCTACGGCAACACGCCGAACAGCGGATATAACCGTGATTATCCCGGCTCTGCCAGCCCACCGTCGCCCGGTAATCCTGTTAACGGTAGCGGCCGCTATGACAATGGTGGCTATAGCCGGAGCGATGGCGGATTTGGTACCGGAAACCGTTCTGACGTCAACCGGGGTGGCTATAGTAACCCATCTGTTAACCAGCCTAATCCGCAGCCTGGTCAGCCACAGGTTCAGCCCGAGCGGCAGTACAACGGCGGAGTAAGCCGGGAATCGTCGCAACCGCAGCCCGGCATGTCGCGTGGCGATGGTGGTTTCGCTCCGGGTGGCCGTGGTGGATTCAATCAGCCGCAAAGCCAGCGCGTGGAACAACCACAGCAACAGCCCGGTGGGCAACCACAAGGTGGCGAGCGCGAAGCTGGTGGACAACGGGGCGGTCGCGGACCACGCTAATTTTCACCTTATTTCACCTTCACTACACGACTTGCTTTATCCAGGCTCACCGTGACGGGCCAGTGTCGACAACGACACTGGCCTTTTTTGTTGCACGCGACTATCGTTGACCGCGTATTTTTGTGGGATGCGCTATTTTATCGAGTTATCGTATCGGGGAACGGCTTACCGGGGCTGGCAGGTACAGGCCAACGGGATCAGCATACAGTCGACACTGGAGCAGGCCCTGTCGAAGCGGTTGGGCTGGCCGGTATACGTACTGGCTAGCGGCCGGACCGATGCGGGCGTTCATGCCGAACAGCAATTCGCTCACTTCGATACCGAACAGCCGCTTGCCCTGACCGACGATCTGCTGTATTCGCTCAACTGTGTCCTGCCCGACGACATCGCTATTCACGCTATTTTTCCCGTTGAAGCTTCCGCCCACGCCCGCTTTTCAGCGGTGTCGCGCTACTATCGATACCACATTACCCGTGATAAAAACGTGTTTCAGTCTGGCCTGACGCTGCATTTTCGGCCTTTGCTTAATATGGTCCGAATGAACGAAGCCTGTCAGATCCTGTTGCGCTACACCGATTTTAAAAGTGTTAGTAAGGCGCGTGCTAACGTGGCCCACTTTCGCTGCGAGCTGGCCTTCGCCTACTGGACCGCCCAACCCGATGGCAGGCTCACATTCCACATCAAAGCCAACCGGTTTCTGTGGGGGATGGTCCGCACCATCGTCGGGATGATGCTGGAAATTGGACAGGATCGATTAAGTCTTGACGCGTTCGACCAAATTTTGCAAGCCCGCGACCGCACCATCGCCGGGCGAGCTGCCCCTGCCAATGGCCTGTACCTGGTCGAAGTTGCCTACCCCGCTGATATATTAGTGAACCGTGTGTAGATAGCTGTAGCCTGGACCGGTCCGCGCCACGGTGGCGACCACCGCGTGGCCGCCGGCGCGGCTACAGCTATCTACACTTCATACACCGGCAGGTCGAACTCGGCTTCTTCTTCAGCATGCTTGTCTTCTTTCTTTGTAAACAGTCCCATTAATTTCTTAACCGTGTCGCTGGCGGCTACCGCGAAGGCCTTGTTCAGCACGAACACGCCGAGTTTTGATTTCGGGTAAACAATCCAGGGAACGCCGGGGGGGAGCTTCTGCACTGACTCAACATAGGGACGTAACCGCTTCTCGTAGCTGGTAAAGGCGTCCGGATAGTTTATGTGCGTGGCTAATTCTCCTGCCAGCACATAGGCGCCTACCAAGGCCAGCGTAGTGCCCTTGCCACTTACCGGGGCCGGACAATAGGCTGCGTCGCCGGTAAGCGCCAACCTGCCGTTCGACCAGCGTGGGGCTTTGATCTGGCCCACACCATCGAAGTAGATGTCGTCGTTGGTGTCGAATTCGCTGGCTAGTCGGGGTGCTTCCCAGCCCGCGTTCTGAATCTTCTCTTTCAGCAGCGGTCGGTAGTCGGCTGGTGTCAGTTTATCGTATTCGTCCTGGGGTAGCAGAAAGTTGAACGACGCCCGCGTGGTTCCTTTGTTGTCGGGACGCAGCAGAATCACCCGGCGGTCATCGGCAGTATACCAGCGCGCCCAATTCGTGTCGGTTGGTCCTTTAGGTATGGTCAGGTACGCTGTGCAGAGGCCCAGGTAGTTGAACACCGGTTCGTCGCCGACCATTAGTTTGCGGGTTTTCGACCGGATACCGTCGGCGGCAATGACCAGGTTGAACCGCTCTGTTTTTTCGCTATTAAACGTGACGTTGACACCGTCAGCGTCCTGAGCCAACCCGGTTATGTAATCGTCAAAACGATAGTCGACTTTGTTCCGGCTGGCTTCGTACAGGATACTAACCAGGTCCCCCCGGAGAATTTCCAGTTCCTGCGTCAGGCCGTTTGGATCATCTTTCGAAAACGTGGCTTCTGCCTTGTTGTCGGCATCGACAAACTGCGTACCGATTTCCGTCGTGTTAGCAGCCCGGACGGCCTCTTCCAGACCCATCAGGCGAATAATTTTTCGTGCCGGACCGTTGACGTCAATGTTTTGACCGCCTAGCCGAAGGAAAGCCGACCGTTCGACTACTGTCACGTCGAAACCGTACTTGTTCAGCCAGTAGGCCAGAGTAGGGCCGGCTATACTGGCCCCGGAAATGAGTACTCGCTGCGGGTTAGTTTCCATAATCAATGAATAGATGAACTATACAGACCTACTGACTGGATCATATCTGTTTACTTTTGACAGAAGCCTCAGAAAATAGCGCAATTATAAATACTATATCGTAGTTATTTTGTTTAAATACTACGAAAACATGTAATGATATGAGCAGGCCATCAGCGGTGCCATTGATGATTGAATGGGAGCGATATAGCGACGAGCATCCACAGGGAAACCTACGTGAGTTTGCCAGTTGGCTACTTAATACCCTCGATCCGATACGCGAAACACCATCGGTGCCTGACGCTAAGCCGTCCATAGTCTCAGACCTGCAACTACCGGAAGCTTTTCAGCAAGACGACGATTTTCTGTCGTGGTTCTACATGAGCCGGCTTAATCGATTTGTACGATTCTACGCCAAGTCGATCATGGCGGAGCATGGCTTTTCCGGGCCCGACGAATTCCTGTTCCTGTCGATGATTCACTACATGGATCGGCCTACGAAAAAGGAAGTGTGCCTGGCCAATGCCGTTGAACTGACAACTGGCGTGGACATTCTGCGTCGGCTCATGAAGCGGGGGTTGATACTGGAAGCGACCGACGAGCGCGACGCCCGGTCAAAACGGTTATCGCTGACAGACAGCGGACGGACGATGGTTCAGGTCGTCGGCAGGCAGTTGGAGCAGATACCGTACAGCGTGTTGGCCGACCTGAGTGAAGCCGACCGCAGACAATTCATGCAAACGCTACAATACCTCAACAACTACCATTTCCTGAATTACAAGCTGTAGTATAGCCCAGACCCGCAACGGCAACCCGGTTCGGGTCTGGAGGGTGCGAAAGCGACCAACATTGCTGTTACCTAGCATAGTTAGCCTGACGGCTACCAGAACCAGGCCTGTAGACTTGCCCTCCCGGTCCGGGTGCCCGTCAGGGCAAGTAGCTTCAAGTGGCAGCTTTATTGGTTGCTCTCGCGCCTACCCGGACCGGAAGATCCAGGCTACATGTCACCCAGACCTTTATGTCAGGCAGGTATTTGGCTAACTGTCACATAAGTCAACTACGCTGATCGCTCTCGCACCCTCCAGGCCTAAAGCCGCGCCGGTGCGAGTCTAGGTTAGAGTACAGCCAATTCATTTGTTTAGAAAATTTCTAAATAATATCTCTTTTTATTTGGATTGATTATAAACAAGGGCGATGTTTGCAGCGAACCTTCTGGTAAACGCTATGCGCTGCACTTATCGAACCCTTGCTGACTCGGCCAACGGCCGTATCGGGCTGTACGGAGAAATAGCTTCCTGCCTCGACTCATCCGATGCGCAGCACAACGTCGTCTTCGAATACGGGAACATCACGCAGTGGCTAGCTTACGATGAGTTGGTTCAACTGGAATGGAACGTGCGGCACCTTGACCCTGACGCTTATTTCAAAGTGTACCCTGACGACAGCCGCATCCACCTGTCGACACCATCGCCTTACCTCTGCTTTAGCTTTTTGCCGGACGAACTGATCGAACTGCGGGCGCTGCTGTCGGAAGCGGTGGCGAGCGTAACCGATTTTCAGCGGCAATGGACACGCATTCTCACCGAGTCGATCAACTAGTCTGCGTTCCGTCCAATGCTTACCAATCTACTCCTCTTTACCTTTTTTCAGCAGCCCGCAGCCCCGCCCGCCGACACGATGCGGAGCCGGCCGCTCGACGCAATCGTCGTAACGGCAACGCGTACGGAACGGCAGGTCGGCTCGTTGCCAATGCCGGTTACGGTCGTAGGCAAAACCCAGATTCAACAGTCCGGTAGTTTGCGGCTCAACGACATCTTGCGTGAACAAACCGGTCTAACTATCGTCAGTGATCACGGACAGGGTCTTCAAATACAGGGTTTTGCGCCCGATTATACGCTGATTCTGGTTGATGGTGAACCACTAATCGGCCGCACCGCTGGTACCTTGGATCTGAATCGCCTAACCGCTGGCAACATCAAGCAGATTGAGGTGGTGAAAGGACCGTCGTCGAGTTTGTATGGATCGGAAGCTCTGGCCGGCGTGGTCAATATCATCACCGAAAGTCCGACCCGCACGCAGGGAAGTGTATCGGCGCGGTACGGCGCAAATCGAACAAGCGACCTGACCGCCGACGTGGCCCTGCGACAAGGGAAAACCAACCTGTATCTGTTCGGTAATCGGTATGCGTCGGCGGGTTACGATCTGACGCCCGAAACGTACGGTAATACGATCTCCCCATTCACCAACTATACGGGCAGTGGTCGGCTGACAAGTCAGCTGACCAATCGGGTAAAGCTCACACTGACAGGTCGCTATTTTGCTGAAAGTCAGACCGCTAACGCGCAACTGACCGATCAGCAGATTGTCTTGGGAACGGGTAAGGTAAACGAGTACACGATCAACCCGGTCGTTACACATCAGGTGTCGGACGCCTGGAAACTGATGTACCGCTACTACCGCTCGGGCTACCGCACGTCAAGCGATCTGCGCTACCAGACGACCGGGGTCGACTACGACGCCAGCTATTTTCGGCAAACCTTCAACCGGCCCGAACTGGTGGTCGAACGGATGATTCGTAGTCGTCATTTTCTAACCCTTGGCGTAGGCTATATCGGTGAGAGCGTGGCAGCAACACGTTATCCCGGCCGGCAGGTGTTTTCGACCCGCTATAGTTTCGCGCAGTTCGAGTGGGTGCCGACCCGTCGACTGACAGTTATTGCTGGTGGCCGTTACGACAACCATAGTCAGTATGCATCGCAGTTCAGTCCCAAGCTATCGGCGCGTTATGAAGTAAGTCCGACAATTGCGCTGCGGGCTAGCAGTGGTGTCGGTTTCAAAGCGCCTGACTTTCGGCAGTTGTACCTCAACTTCGACAATGGCGTCGTGGGGTACAGCGTGTTCGGAACGCAGGAGTTAGCCGCTGGCATCGCCCGCTTGCAACAGCAGGGTCAGATCGCGGAAATCCTGGCCGACCCCGCGCGCTTTGGTAACATCCGGGCGGAGAGTTCGATGGCGTACAATCTGGGTATTGCTGCCAATTTTCAGCAGAAATACAATCTGCCGCTGCTTCTGTCGGTCAACCTGTTCCGGAACGACGTGCGCGATCTGATCGAAACGCAGGTCGTAGCGCAAAAGACCAATGGGCAAAACGTATTCAGCTACACGAACCTCAACCGGGTGTACACGCAGGGGGCTGAAGTCGACGGAAGTTACCGGCTGACAGTAGGGGCGGGCCGACTGGTAGTGAGTGCGGGGTATCAATATCTCGATGCCCGCGACAAGAGTGTAGTCGACGCGATCCGGGCTGGACAGGTGTTTCGGCGCAATCCCGAAACGCTGGTGACGGAGCAGGTGAAGATGGCGGACTATGGTGGCCTGCTGAATCGGTCGCGGCACATGGCGAACCTGAAATTTTTCTACGAACTGCCCCGACACGGTATATCAGCCTCGGTACGGGGCATCTACCGCAGCCGATACGGATTTTCCGATCGTAACGGTAATCTGATTCTCGATGTCGATAATGAATATGTACCCGGTTATGTCACCTGGCACCTGACGGCAGCCAAGACGATTCGGCAACTGACCGTACAGGCCGGCGTCGATAATCTGACCGGGTACACCAATCCGCAAAACATCCCGACGCTGGCCGGGCGGCTCTGGTACGTCAGCCTGCGCTGGAACTGGCAACAGCGAGCCGAAACACAATTAAACTCCCTATAAATCAATTCGTAATCTCCCAACCAGTACACTTTATGAAACTAATTGCCAACCTGACCCTACTCGCCCTGTCAGCTGCTCTGTTAACGGCCTGTTCAAAAGACGAAAACGCTGTGACGACGCAACCCGTACAATCGGTAACCGTACGGGACTTAGCCGCTGACCCGACGTCAACCACCGCTGTGTCTACGACGGCCAGCAATGGTACAGCTGTACAACCGCTACCGGCCACAGGGAAGTACACGCTCTACAGCCTGCGCGACAATAAAGTCATCGCTAATACCGACTCTGCCAGCAACAAATGGGATATTGGCTTTCGCAGCACGTCGATCATTGTCAACGGTGGCGCTATCCGATCGGGGCAGGGCGGGGCCAACGTGTACACCGGTACGTTCGACGCATTGACGGCCATCCCAACGTCGACCACCTTTGCGCAGGATCAGAGCCCCACGCAACTGGCGGTACCGAGCGGCTCGGGTAATGGCTGGTATAACTACAGCAGTACGACCAACCTTGTATCGGCTATACCGGGCCGGGTGCTGTTGCTCCGCACCGGCGACGGTACCAAGTACGCCAAACTGGAAATTCTGAGCTATTACCTGGGGGCACCCGCTAGCCCGACCAGCACGACGCCCAGCCGGTACTTCACCTTCCGCTATACCTATCAGCCGAATGGCTCTATGACACTCAATTAGTTTGTGCCGGCCCGCGCCACGGTGGCGACCACCGCGTGGCCGCCGTGGCGTTCGGGGTTGGCTGACGCGTTCATTGCTGCGCTCAGCGTGACGCGCTGTGACAGGTAACTACGAACGACAAAATACTAACCACCAAATAACAAACCTCTTAAGCCCTTGGCTAAGGTGGTCGGTGCCGTGGGCCACCGTGGCGCTGCCCGGAACCTGCAGGCATATCAGCCGGCCACCCGCCAAGGCACAACGTGCCATTACTATTCGTACCATGACTAACTCGCTTAATACGCCAATCCAACTAGCACGCAGCCCTCGGGGCGAGGTGATACTGTATGCCGATGTAGATCTATGGTATTCGTTTCGCTTCGGAGCGCTGCAGCGTTATTTAACGGCCGATGAATTTCACCGGCTACATGAGTCGGCCATGAGTTTTGATCTGAACATGCTGCCCAACGCTGCCCGGATCATGCTGACCCCGCCTTTGGCAGGCGAAGCCCCAGTTATAACGCTGTTTGGCCGGCTAACGCATGATGATCTGGTGGAGCTGAAAGCGTTACTGGGGCGGGCGGCTCTGCTGGTCACGGCGCTCAACCGGGTCTGGAACGATCTCAACTAAACCGACTTGACTTTTTTGCGCATGAAACACAACCATAAATTCCGGACGCTGGCCGAGAGTACGGTCGGGTACGTGGGTATCTGCGAAGGGTGCCGAACCGTTAATGTCGCGTTTCAGAATTCGCTGTTCTGCCTGACGCTCGATCAGTTCGACACCTTTTCGGTGATGATTTTCGAGCGGTTGGCTATGCGCCCGTTCTGCACGACGCATGGTAAGGAACTGCTGTTGCCAACGCCCATGCCGAATTATTTTTTGCTCTTCAGCGACGATGATCTGAACAGTCTCGGCGCGCTACTGCGGGAGGCTACCCCGGTACTGGCCGCCGAGCAAATTCTCGACCTAAGCCGGGCGAATTAACGGGTTTCAGTTTACGGGTATCAGCTTTCGGTAAACCGTTCCGAAAGCCAGATACCTGAATCAGCACCTAGGCTCAGTTTACGCTATGACAGCGTTGCCGAACCCGCGCTCTATTACCGCCGAAAAGCGAAAACTGTAAACCGTATACCAGCTACCGTATGGAAACTTCCTCCAAATACGTGCTAATTAACGAGGCTGATTTGTACCTGGGTCAGTGCCTGTGCTGTGGCGAAATTGAACTGCAGTTCAAGGGACTGGCGATGGCGTTGACGATGACTGATCTCTACGGCCTTATTGACCGGCTCGACCGACTACCATTGTCCGCGTTGTACCTGGTTGGTTTACTCGATGTGCGCGAGACAACCGTTCGGGTTGGTTTTCAGTCCATTGGGTTGCAGTTAACGGGTGCTGAGCGTGAACGACTCTTAATTGCGCTCCACTACGCCTGTCTGCAACTCGATAGTGACCTGCTCAGCCCTCGTCAATTACCATTAAACTGATGACGGCTTGTCCTAACCACCGGAGCGCCGGCCGGCATCCTACTGTTTGAGACAATTTTAAACGTAAAACGATAAACGTTGAACAAAATGAGAAGCTTCCTTCTACTACTGCTCGTACTGACGTCCGGCCTGGTTCGGGCGCAGATCGCGCCACCCCGTATTGTATCGCTTGATGGTACTGTCAGCGAAATTCTGAGCGATCTGGGCCTGGAAAACCGACTGGTCGGCGTCGACGTGACAAGTACCTACCCGGAATCGCTGAAGAAATTGCCGAAGGTGGGCCATAACCGGACAATCTCGGCCGAAGGGGTACTGGCTCAGCAGCCAACGCTCGTCCTAACGACCGAAAAAGCTGGTACCAGAGCCGACGTGCTTGACCAAATCCGGTCGGCGGGTGTGCAGGTCGTATCGTTCAGGCAGGAGTTTTCTGCTGAGGGCACCAAGAAACTCATCAACGACGTAGCCGCTGCCTGCCGGGTACAAAGTAAAGCCAAAGCATTAATCCGCCGGGTTGATACCGAGGTAGCGAAGGTGCAGAAAGCGACGGGTAAACCCAAAGTACTGTTCATTTACGCGCGCGGTACCGGTACGATGCTGGTGGCTGGTAAGGGTACGCCGGTTGAAAAGATGATCGAGCTGGCGGGTGGCCAAAACGCAACGCCCCAGTTTGCCGATTTTAAGCCCCTCACGACAGAAGCCCTCGTCGCGGCCGATCCCGATGTCATTCTGCTGTTCGATAGTGGGCTGGAAAGTTTGGGTGGTCCCACCGGCCTGATGAATGTGCCGGGTGTCGCACAGACGAAAGCGGGGAAGAATCGCCGGTTTGTGACGATGGATGGCCACCTGCTGACAGGATTTACTCCTCGGCTTGGCAAAGCTCTGAGCGAACTGGCAAAGGGAATTTCGCTGACAGGCGGGGCTTTATAAATGGATTTATGCCGGGCGGCTGGTGCCGTTCGTAGTTTGTGGTTTGAGGTTGGCTGACGTGTTCGGAGCTGCCGCCGGAGGATCTACAAACCACAAACGGCGCCGGCCGCCCGGCACAAACTATAAACTGTAGACCTATGCTAACCCAAACGCCATCGGCCCCAACTATCTCCCGTTCGGCGGGCCTACGGCCGGTACCCCGGCGGAACTGGCTGTTGCCTACGCTGGCGGCCGGACTGATGGTGACGATCGTACTATCGATAGGGGTAGGGGCGGTGGCGATCGCGCCCGCCGAAGTGATACGGATACTAGCTGGGCTGCTGGGTTTCGATACGGACGTTAACGAAACGAAAACGGTAATTCTGACGACAATTCGATTGCCAAGAGTGTGTTTGGGTATGCTGATTGGATCGGGGTTAGCCGTGGCGGGCGCGGCTATGCAGGGTTTATTCCGAAACCCGCTGGCCGACCCCGGTTTGATCGGCATTTCGTCGGGGGCATCGTTGGCCGCTGTGCTGATGATTGTGCTGGAGGTGACGCTCTTTCAGAAGCTGGCAGGACTGGCTGGCTACTATGCGCTGTCGCTGGTGGCGTTTGCCGGGGCCTGCGGAACGACATTACTCGTATATCGGCTGGCGCGGGTGGCGGGCCGGTCGGTTGTCACAACGATGTTGCTGGCTGGCATCGCGATCAATGCGCTGGCTGGTGCCCTGACGGGTTTGCTGACCTACCTGGCTACCGACGATCAACTGCGGACGATTACGTTCTGGGCGTTGGGTAGCCTCGGTGGGGCGTCGTGGACAACTGTGCTGGTGTTGTTGCCCTTCATGGCAGTGGTTCTGGTTGGCATGCCCCGATTGGCTAAATCGCTAAACCTGCTGGCGCTAGGCGAGAGTCAGGCGGCTATGCTGGGTGTGAATCTGACACGACTGAAACGGCAGGTAATTATCCTGTCGACGCTGGCCGTCGGTACGTCCGTGGCTGTCGCGGGCGTTATCGGCTTTGTCGGTCTGGTCATACCCCACCTGATTCGACTATTCGCTGGTTCCGACCACCGACACGTACTGGTCGGGTCGGCGCTGGGCGGGGCTATCGTCCTGACGGCTGCCGATGCGCTGTCGCGAACGATCGTAGCACCTGCCGAATTACCCATTGGTATCGTAACGGCCCTGATTGGCACACCCGTTTTTATCTGGATGCTTATTCGACAACGAAATCTTGGGTAGCCATCACCGACTTAGGGAAATCGTAAGCTGTACACCAAAAACTGAAAACCGCCCATGCTACAAACCGAACAACTAACGTATCGAATCGATAAGCGGACGCTGGTCAATAGCGTGTCGGTGCGGGCGCGGGCGGGCGAACTGTTGGCTATTGTCGGGCCGAACGGAGCCGGGAAGTCTACTTTGCTGCGACTCTGTGCTGGTGAGCTGAAGCCCGCGTCGGGGCAAGTGTTGTGGGGCGGTCAGTCACTGTGGGCACATTCGTCCAGTGAACTGGCGCGCGTGCGCGGCTTTCTGCATCAGCAGAATACGCTGGCATTCCCGTTTCGGGTTGACGAACTCGTGCTGATGGGCCGTTATCCGCACTATGGCGCTCATCCGGCTGCGGCAGACTATGCCATTGCCGACGACGCCCTGCGCATGGTCGACATGAGTGCCTTCGCCAACCGAATCGTGACGACATTATCGGGTGGGGAACAGCAACGGGTACAGTTGGCGCGGGTATTGGCCCAACTGTGGGACGTCAACGAAGGCTTACTGCTACTCGATGAACCGACCACCGGGCTCGACTTGCTACATCAGCATCAGCTACTCGACATTGCCCGGCAGATGGCCCGGCGGGGCTATACCGTCATCGCCGTACTACACGACCTGAACATGGCGGCCCAGTATGCCGACCGGCTACTGATGCTGCGTTCCGGGCGGGTCGAAGCGCTCGGCGCGCCCCGCGACGTGCTGACGGAGGCTTTGGTCGAACGCGTATTCAACGTACCCGTCCAAATACTTGACAACCCCTTAACCCACAAGCCAATGGTGGTGGCAGGAAGGATATAACGTTTTCGGTGTACGGTTTTCGGTTCACAGTAGCTTTCCAAACTAGTTTACTATAGGACGACCCACCGTAACCGAACACAGTAAACCGAATACCGTAAACTGAAGATAGATATGATTACACTCGAAACACTGACGACACGCTGGGCCGATTTGCGGCAGCAACAACCCAATCTACGTATTCGCGATGCCGCCCGGCAATTGGGCGTGAGTGAAGCGGAACTGCTTGCGACAGGGACCGGTAAAACGGTAGTGCGGCTGGCGGGGGACTTCCGGGAGTTACTTAAACAGGTTACGACGCTTGGGCACGTCATGGCACTTACTCGCAACGATGCGCTGGTCCACGAACGGAAAGGCACGTATGAAAATGTGTCGTTCAATGGGCATGTCGGGTTGGTGCTTGGCCCCGATATCGACCTGCGACTGTTTATGAGCCGCTGGGCTATTGGTTTTGCCGTTGATGAAAATGGTCGGCAGAGCCTGCAGTTTTTCGACATGCAGGGACAGGCCGTTCACAAAATCTACCTCACCGAGCAATCGAACCGGGCCGCCTACGATGCACTGGTTAGCCAATTCCGCAGCGACGATCAAAGCGATGCGCTGCCCATCGAACCTGCCCCCGACCGGACGGTCGACCAACCCGACGAAGCGATCGACGTGGCTGGATTTCAGGCCGGATGGCTGGGTATGCAGGACACGCACGAGTTCTTTGGTTTGCTCCGCAAATACGGCGTGGGGCGGCAACAAGGGTTACGACTGGCTCCCCACGGACACGCACAACTGCTGACGATGGCTCAGGTGAAGCAGGCAATGACCCTGGCCTCGGACCGTACGGTGCCCATTATGGTATTCGTGTCGAATCCCGGTTGTATTCAGATACACACGGGACCGGTGAATAAACTGGTACAGATGGGGCCGTGGTATAACGTGCTCGACCCACTCTTCAACCTGCACCTGAACGAAATGCTGATCGGACAGGCATGGCTAACCAAAAAGCCGACAGCCGACGGTATCGTCACAAGCCTGGAACTCTTCGATAAAGACGGTCAGAACGTATGCCTGATCTTCGGCGAACGGAAACCCGGCAAGCCCGAACTGGCAAGCTGGCGCACGATAGTAGCAGAGTTGTAGCCTATACTGGTGTAGCCCAGATGTGGACGTCTGATGGGCGCGACAGCGACTAATAAAACGACCCTGATCAAACAGCCAAGCCTGACGGTTACCCAGCACAGATGTTGTCAGGTCGATTTTGTAGAATGGTCGCTTTGTTGGTCGCGATTGCAACCACCCGGACGTGGACCGGTCCGCCGGCGCGGTTCCAAGCTACTTAGACGCGCTGGGCTACACCGCTTTCTTGCGTGAACCTTTCGCCGGTTTGCCGCTGTGCAGTTCGATGATGCGCAGCACGTCGGCACCGATCTGGCGGGCGCGGGTTTTTCCGAAGCCTTTGATCGCCATCAGCTCATCCATCGTCGACGGGCGCTGACTGGCTAGCTCGGCGACGGTTTTGTGGGGAAGTACCATAAAGCCTGTCGTGCCATGTTCACCCGCCAGCTCGTTGCGCCACTTCATCAAGGCACTGTACAAACCGCCCTTCCCAGCACCGCCTTCCTTTTCGGCAGGTTCGTTTTTCTTTCGACTCGGTACAAAATCAAGTTCGACCTTGTGCCGGGCCTGTTGATAAGCCGTTGCGTCGAACGTAGATCGAAGTGTGTCGAAGCCGTGCTGCTTACTAACCAGTTCTTTCTCTAGCTCATCGAGGTTTTCAAATAGGCTGTCGCGAGCTTGCTTGTTGTCGGTCGCCGTATCGAAGCGGTAGAGCAGAGGCAGGGCTTCGTCGGTGAGCAGCGTGTGAAAATAGCCCCCTGCTTTCTGGAGTCGCTCACGCAGTGGTTCGTTATCCTCGGGCAGTACATCGGACGAGAGATAACTGGGCAATTGTCGGATGAATCGCCGGGCAACGATGCGGCCTTTATCGGTCAGCAGTTCGGTTAGTTGTAGCAGGAGTAGCATCAGGTTGCCCGAAAAAGCGCCACTATGATCGTGGATCACTCTGCGTGATCGATGCAGTAGCGAATGTGCCGTTTCGAATGAAAACAGCTCTTCGAGTAACTGTTCCTGATACGATCGCTTGGCGTCGGTCAGGTGCTGCTCGGTGGGGGTCTGTTGCTGTAGCTGTTCGTGAAAGTTGTCCAGGCGTTGCTCGCTCTTGATGCTGTGCATCGGAATTTCGGCCCGCAATACCAGACCATCCAGCGTCTTGCACCGGCTCAACGCCACATATACCTGCCCATGCGCAAACGCTGACGACGCGTCAATGATCGCTCGCTCGAAAGTTAGCCCCTGACTTTTGTGAATCGTGATGGCCCAGGCCAGTTTCAGCGGATACTGTGTAAAGGTGCCGATAACCTCACTGGTAATCTCCTTTGTGGTGGGGTCGAGGGCGTAGCGGACGTTCTCCCAAGAAACCCGCTCGACAGTCAGTGGCTCGCTATCACCCTGGCATTCGACATAAATACGGTCGTCATCGATGTCGGTAACGCGCCCGATCTTGCCGTTGTAATATAGCTTGTCGCGTGAAATGTCATTTTTGATGAACATGACCTGTGCGCCAATTTTCAGGTCCAGATCGGCGTCGGTGGGGAAGGCGTGGGCGGGAAATTCCTTGTCGATCTCGGCTTCGAACGAGCGTAGCTTGCCCTTGAGCGCCTTTAGCTTTTCGCTGTTGATCTGCTGCGCCCGCTGATTGTGCGTCGACAGCGTGATGTAGCCGTCGCGTTCGTCGGGCGCAAAGTCGGGAACGTAACGCTGATTCAAATCCGCCAGCTGATCGCGTGTGATCGTCTTTTCACGGATGCCATTCAGCATATCGATAAACCGTTGGTCGGCCTGCCGGTAGATGTGCGTCAGCTCGATCGAAACATAGGGCGTCTGTTGCAGGGCGCGGCTTCCGAAAAAATAGCCCGTCTCGTAATACGGACTTAACAACTGCCAGTCTTCATCGCGGATAACGGGCGGCAACTGCTGCATATCGCCGATGAGTAGTAGTTGTACCCCGCCGAACGGTTCTGGTCGATGACGGTACCGGCGCAGCACTTCATCAATGCCATCGAGCACATCGGCCCGTACCATACTGATCTCATCGATTACCAGCAGGTCGAGGGTGCGGAAAATCTTGATTTTCTCGCGGTTGATGTTGTTTTCGCGAACGGTGCTACCCGGTACGAGCGGTCCGAATGGTAACTGAAACAACGAGTGTATCGTCACGCCCCCGGCGTTGATGGCCGCTACGCCCGTCGGAGCTACAACGACCATACGCTTGGCGATCGACTGCCGTATCTCCCGTAGAAACGTCGTCTTTCCGGTACCGGCCTTACCCGTCAGAAAGACGTTTCGGCTAGTGTGCATGACGAAGTTGTAGGCGAGGTCGAGCTTTTCGTTTACGGCGGCAGGCATGTGGCAAGCGTCTGGAGTAGACAAGGATAACGGTTTACATTACTATACCAGTTCCTGTTAATGGCACGCGGATGACGTTGATGATGCGGATCACCGGAGATTTTTTGGTTATCTGCGAAAATCAGCCGTATCCGTGTTATCTGCGTGCTATTACTCGCGGGCAGTGGCGATGATGATGGCGCCGACGACCATGATGGCTGCGCCGGTGAGCACCTGCCAGTTAAGTTTCTCTTTCAGGAATACCCCCGCCAGAATGATCGAAAAAACCAGCGTCAGGTTTGTCAAGGGCGATACCTGGGAGGCATTACCCAGTTTGAGCGCGCGAAACGACAGCAGCGACGACAAACAGGTAATGACACCCGCAACGATCAGAAAGATCCAGCTGCGCCGGTCAATCGTACTAAAGTCCGGAAGTTTGCCCTGCCCAAGAATAACGCTCCACGAGACCAGTAGAATCATAACTGCCTGTACGGCAAAGGCCAGGTTCGAGTCGACGTTTTTGACCCCGGCTTTGGTCAGCGTTACAACGATGGCCGAGGCTAAAGCCGCCAGCAGGGCAAAAACAATCCACATGATGCAAAAGGAGAAAGGGCGGAATATAGCAGCCGCATAGTCATAACGAAAACCCGGAACGTTCGGTGCATTTTTTGGTTGTGTGTAGAGACGCGACCGCACCGGTGGCGACCACCGCATGGCCGCCGGTGCGATCGCGTCTCTACACACAGAAAACCGTTAACTGACATGAATATTGGTGATAAAGTCCGGTTGTTACGGGCAAAAGGAGAGGGTATTGTGTCGCGGTTTCTGCCGGGCAACATGGTAGAGATTGAAATCGAAGACGGCTTTCGAATTCCGGTGATGCGTTCGGAATTAGTGCCCGTCTCACCACTGGAAGCGGAGAAGCTGCTCCGCAAGTCGACATTTGAGCCGCAGAAACCAACGGCTCCGTCGGCCCCGGCGATTCTGGCCAACCAAGGTATCTACCTGGCGTTTGTCGCGGTCAACGATCGGGAATATTCGCTGTATCTGGTCAATAATACCGACTGGGATTTTCCGTACGCACTGGGCGAAGAGTCGGCCGCACCCACGGGCGGTGTTCAGTTTCGGGGCCTGTTTGCTGGCATGCTCAAAGCGCGGTCGCACCAGAAAATGAATGACCTCTACACACATGCGACGTTTGAAAACTGGCCGACGTTCGTGGTGCAGGGGCTGTGGTTCCGCGCGGGTAAATCGACGTTGCGGGCTCCGCTGGTGAAACGATTCAAAGCACGGGCTGCGACGTTTTTCAAGAACAAAACTACCGTGCCCGTGCTAAACCAGCCCGGTTTTATCGCCCAACTCGATGCTGAAGGAACAGAGCCGGCACAACCTGCGACCCCGTCAAGCAACCGCCCCCGGCCGCATACGATTCGTCCTGACGAGTTGAAAGCGGAGATGCTTAAGCCAAAGAACGATCCCGATGTTATTGCGGTTGATCGGCCGTCGTCGGTGGTTGATCTGCATACAGAAGCGCTGTTGCCGAAAGGTACGGGAAGCCGTGGCCCCGCCGACCTATTAAAGTTGCAACTGGATACTTTTGAGAAAGCACTCGAAAACGCAGTTGCCAGTAGTATGAGCGAAATCACGTTTATTCACGGCGTCGGTAGTGGTGCATTGCGAACCGAGCTGCACAAGCGGCTGGGTCAACATGCACACGTCCGGTTTTTCGAAGATGCCCAGAAACAGAAATTTGGTTATGGCGCTACGAAGGTTAGCCTTAAGTAGGGGCCAGGCTGGGATACTCAGTCTGTGGCTGCTGCTCGGGCTGGCAAGTTGCCAGTCTGTAAACAAACTGGACCCCAAAGCTCCTAAAGAAGCGTATAAATTCACCGAAATGGACATCCGCAGCGAGCGTCATCTATCCACCGTTCACGTACCTGTATCAATTTCGATCAACGATGTGCAGCGTCAGATTAACGCGCAGGTCAACGGGTTGATCTATGAAGACAACGATCCGAACGACAACAACGGCGACAAGTTTCTGACGAAGGTGTGGAAACGCGGAACGATTCTCGTGTCGGCGCAGGATAGTCTTTTTCAGTTTGTTGTACCGCTGCGAATCTGGGTGCGGGCGGGTGTGTCGGTGCTGGGTTTTACCCAATATAAGGAAACCGAGTTTGAACTGGACCTGCGGTTCAAGAGTAAGTTCGACCTCGATTCTGACTGGTCGGTACACACCCAGACGCAACCCGATGGCTACGGGTGGGTGCGTCGCCCGACCATTAGCGTCATCGGCCTGAACATTCCGATCACCAATCTGGTCAGTCGTATGATTGACAAGAACCTGGGGACGATTACGCAGGCGATCGATCAGCAAATACGCAAGAACGTCGATCTCAAAACACCGGTGCTACGGGCGTGGAATCTGCTGCGCGAACCGTACCTGATTTCGGAAGCCTACCGTACCTATCTGCAGGTTGTGCCGAAGCGCGTGCTGATAACGCCCCTGCGCTTCGATGGTAGTGTGATTCGCTCCACAATTGGTATCGAAGGCTTTACGCTGACGACCACGGGAACTAAACCCGAAGTACGCCCAGCCGTGTCGCTACCCGATCTGACGGTGGTAACGCAGGTAAAAGACGACTTCCGGATTGGCCTGCTTAGCGAAGTTAGTTACCCCGAAGCGGCCCGGCTGGCTGCGGAAAATTTCGTGGGAAAAACATTTCCACTCTCGGGGGGATATTCCATCACGCTCACCAGTATCGACCTGTATGGTCAAAACGAAAATCTGATTATCAAAGCTGGCTTATCCGGTACAATCAGGGGCGACATCTATCTGCGCGGTCGACCGTATTACGACCCGAAGACACAAACGATTTCGCTGCAGAATCTGGCTTACGACCTCGATACGCGGAATATCTTGCAACGGTCGGCGAGCTGGTTGTTGCAAGGTACATTCGCCAAAACTCTTCAGGAGCAGCTGACCTTTCCCGTAGGATCGCAGATCACGGATGTTCAGAAACAGTTGCAGGCTCGGCTCCATAATAATGCGCTTGCCAAAGGGGTAGTAATCAACGGTCATATCGATCATATTCAGCCCGATCAGGTATACCTGACGTCGACCGGTATGTTGGCCGTTGTCAACGCCACTGGCCGAATCGATGTGAAGGTAGACGGGTTGCAGTAGGGTTTACGGTTTACAGTATTCAGTTTACGGGAGGATGCTGTCGAAGACAGTGTGCTTTTTGTACTGAGCGCTGGCTGTCTGACACACAACCAGTCCTGACATTACTACACCGTAAACTGAATACTGTAAACCATAAACCGACTTAAAACCGAACCAGCCGTCCTTCCAGGCTAGCCTGTTGTTTGGTGTAACGGACACCACTGGTTTTCAGACCCGCGCCATTCAACAGCGTAATTGTTCCGCCGTTATTTGAGAGCTGAAACGAACTGTTGGCCGGGATATGCAGGTCAACCGTGCCCGCAGCCGGAACCGTCACATTGCCGATGGTGAACGCCTGTTGCTGCCGATCGACCAGCTTCCAGCCGTTGAGTAACACCGGCGAATCAGTCGTGTTGAGCAGGATTACTTTCTCGTTGCCCGCTTCGGTACCTCGGGGGTTGACCAGAGCCGCTGCGATAACGACTTCCCCGTCGACGGGTGTATTGTCGATGGGGCTGGTGCCGGGGATACGATTGCCTGTCTGATCGTCGGTGTGCAACGTAGGTGGGTTGAGCGTGTTGAACTGCGTTTGGAAAGCCAGCAGAATCGCCGTCCAGCGCCCCAGCGCCGGATAATATATCAGCAGGCCACCGTCCTGAAAAACACCGTTGTCCTTCTCGAATTTCCCCGGCGGGTTCCCCTGATTCATATGAATATCGTGGATACCCTGATCCTTTATTTCGGGGAAGTACCTGTCTTTGCTGGTCGTACCGGGCCACCGTTCGCCGAACACGAAAATGCGGGCGTTGGGATCTGCTTTCGACTTGTCCAGCGCCCGCGTCAGCTTTTCCTCTAGGTCGTTGTCGAGACCGGGGGCGTTGTTGGGCAGCGGAATCATCCGACCGAAATCACCGATCATATTGCGCCGGAGAAAGTCAAGCCCGAACTGACGGCGTTTGTCGGGGTCGTTGACAGCGTACGTGCCGTTGTCGGGAAAAGCGGTCAGCAGGCGGTTACAGAGTTCGTGCTGGTAGTCGTCGTTGACGTACGTCAGCAGCATCGACCCATCCTGCGACCGAACGTTGACGGCCACCCGGAAGAAGTCGCCCCCCGTGTCGAGTTTGATTTCAAAGTGATTAGCGTCGGGAGCCATCAGACCGCGATCGTAGCGGCCTACAAACAGGTGATAATTGGTAAGTGCCATAGGGAATGAAAATTGTCGGAAGATTACGCGGATTTGCGCTTCGGTCTGTCAAGGCATTATTATTAATCGCCAATCCTGAGCCAACGGTTTAGTGACAAACTGATATTTAGGACTTTTTCGGTCGTATCCGCGTCGAAAGGCGTACCTTTGCCCCCACCAGTACAATACGAGTTGTCTTATCGCGCCGGCCTTCGGGCAGGTGAGGAAAGTCCGGGCAGCGCAGAGCGCCATACTTCCTAACGGGAAGGCAGCCGACTGGCGACGGTCGGCTGACAGACAGGGCAACAGAAAATATACCGCCAGTGGTTGACTGCCTGAGTGATAGAATGATTGAATAAACTTATTTAGAGCATTCTATCACTCAGGCAGTCAACCACTGGTAAGGGCGAACCGGTGGGGTAAGAGCCCACCGCCCGGCGGGTGACCGACGGGGCACGGTAACCCTTATGGGCTGAAAGACCAAATAAGCGTCGGACGCGCGGCTGCTCGTCGCCAGCAGCCCGGTTTCGGCCGGGTGAAAACCGACGCGGGTAGGTCGAACGAGGTGGTAGGTGACTATCATCCCAGATAAATGATAAGACGGCTGGCTTTGCGGCTGGTCGACAGAACCCGGCTTATAGATTCGTATTGCATTGGTTTTTCAACTCCCCGGCTAACAGCGCCTGTCTGTTAGCCGGGGAGTTGTCTGTTTGTAATTATTTTCTTTGTGAATTAACTCGTTGGCATATAGTGTATTAAATATCAATCCTTTTACGTACGGAACTAGATCGTAGTTATAAAAGTTAACACCGTTATAAAAGCGAACGCATAAACAATGGGATTGGTAGAACGTCGACAACGACAGAAAGAAGAAGTTAGAAACAGCATTCTGACAGCCGCCTGGGAACAGGTGTTGTCGGAGGGCTGGACTTCGCTGTCGATTCGAAAAATCGCCGACGCCATCGAATACAGTGTTCCAGTGATTTACAGTCACTTCGCCAGTAAAGACGCGATTCTGCTGGAATTCACCCGGCAGGGATTTCAACGCCTGATCGGGCAGATCAAAGAAAGCGCGCTCTGTGAAAAAGAACCGGCCGAACGGCTAGAAGGTATTGCGCAGACGTACTGGCAGTTCGCGTTCGACAACCGGGAATACTATCAACTCATGTTTGGACTGGGTATTCCTACCTGCGAAACGGCAAATCACATCGTCGAGATGCGGCAGTTTAGCGAGGTCATTACTACAACCATCAACCAACTGATCGCTGGTGGCCCTAATGCCGATGCCAATGTATACCTGAAATTCAGAACCTACTGGTCGATTTTGCACGGGTTGGTGTCGATTCAGATGATTGATTCTACTGCCGCCACCAACAAGCAAAGTACAGCTGTGTTGCACGATGCGGTGTCTGGGTTTGTGAAATCACTGATCCACTAATTTTTTGCCTGATAACTAACACTGTTATTT
>JAKONH010000056.1 GCA_022702045.1 Spirosomataceae bacterium | reverse complement strand
TGATGTCCTCTGTTACGTCGGCATAGGTTTTACCACCGGTGACGAGAGGAGTTCTTACGGCTGATGTAACATGCGACATATTGTTACTATTTTCTTATGTAAACGATTGGTTATTAACCAGAAGCTCCTGTCGAACTTCTTGTTCACTTATTTTGATCTTAAGCTTCCGTAGTTTTCTGAACGCGCTCTTGCTTCGGCGCTTCGTCTTTGTTACGAATCTTAGTCAGGTAAGAAATTTGAGGACGTACGTTGATTTCTTCAAGCACGTGGAAAGCACGTCCTTCACGTTCGACGTCAAGCGTTTGCGAGATCGTGCTCTCCGGATTATTCATATCACCAAAAATGATAGCTTCCGTGGGGCATG
Organism: Spirosomataceae bacterium; assembly: GCA_022702045.1. Lineage (GTDB taxonomy): Bacteria > Bacteroidota > Bacteroidia > Cytophagales > Spirosomataceae > Spirosoma. Next base: position 4,410 of record JAKONH010000056.1, on the reverse strand, counting down.
ACTGTGCGCAAGCAACCTGAACTTCATCGGGCTGCAAACGACGCCGTTCTTTCTTCGCAGTTAGTTTCGTTTCCTGAATACGTTGTACGCAGAATGAACATTTTTCGATCACACCTCGCGAACGTACTGTTACATCGGGGTTGATAACCATTTTTCCCAAATCATTATTGAAGTGGTAATCGAAGTTATCGTTATCGAAGTATTTGAACCAGTTAAAGCGACGTACTTTATAGGGGCAGTTATTTGCACAGTAACGAGTACCTATGCAACGGTTGTACGTCATCTGGTTCAGACCTTCCGTGCTGTGCGTGGTTGCCAATACCGGACATACCGTTTCACAAGGTGCATTGCTGCAATGCTGGCAGAGCATTGGCTGGAACGTTACCTCCGGATTAGCAGAAGCAATCTCTAGGGCTGAGTAATCTTCTGCTTCGGCATCGCTGCTGTAATAACGGTCGATACGCATCCAGTGCATTTCACGACGGTTGATTACTTCTTCGCGACCAACAACCTGAATATTGTTCTCAGCGTTACAAGCTACTACGCAGGCCCCACATCCGATACACGAGTTCAGGTCAATGACCATACCCCATGAATGGTTTGGCTTACCGTATCCATTCCAAAGCGAAATGTCTGTCGGTTCCTTCGGACCCTCTGAGGTCACAACATGCGGAATGTAGCGACCAGCCTGCGGATCTTTCACGTAGTTTGCCAGAACAGATTCCTGCAAGACGGCCTGGCGACCCATAACCGTTTCGTGTGTCTGCGTCTGTGCAATTTCACGCCGGCCACTTGCTTTCGCCACAGTTGTGTTAAACGCACTAAACATCACAATACCGTTAACCAGACTAGCAAGTGGGAAAACGTTCTTACCCACGCCATCGGCTGACTTGCCAGCTTTCTCACGACCAAAGCCAATAGCAACTGATACCGTGTTATCGGCTTGACCAGGTTGTACTAGAACGGGCAGTTCAACAGATTTGCCATTTACCGTAACGGTAACCAAATCATTCTGGGCGAGCCCCATATCGGCAGCTGTTTTCTGCGAGATGGCAGCATAGTTATCCCAGCATGCTTTCGAGATTGGGTCAGGCAATTCCTGAAGCCATGGATTATTGGCTACAGAACCGGCACCCATACCCACTTTCTCGTATAACGCCAACTCCATACCCGTCGTTGGCTTATACCGTTGAACAACAGCAGCAGCAGCAGCAGCCGTGTTTCCGGCAAAGGTAGCAGCCGTGGCAACTTTACCTTTGTTTGGCTCGAAAACCCCGTCGTGCAGACATTTTACCCAGAACTCGTCAAACGAGCCAAAACCACTTGCTAGCGGGAAATAATTTGTACGCCAGAAGTTCTTCAGATAAACCTGAAAATCCGCCGGTTTACCTGCCCATTTCAACAAGCTTGCCTGAAATTGACGCGTGTTATAAATCAGTGTGATAGCAGGCTGCGTCAGGCTGTAAAAACCACGGTGTGGTTCGGCATCACCCCAGCTTTCCAAGAAGTGCGGAGCCGGAGCAATGAACTTAGCCAGTGATGCTGTTTCATCAGCGCGATCAGCCAGTGAAACCGACAGGCCAATTTTCGGCAGTGCTTCAGCTAACTCAGTACCACGAGCGTGATCGTAAACGGGGTTCGCGCCGTAAAAGATAACGGCGCCGATGCGGCCAGCTTTTGCGTCGTTGATAAACGCATTCATTTGCTGGTCATTACCCTGACGGTAGTTAACGGGTGTCCCCAAATCGATGGTCGAACCGTAGCTGCCCAACAGGCTGTTCAGCGCGTTGACAATAACTTGTACGTTTGGATCATTAGACCCAGACACGACCAACGCCTGACCACGTGATGCAGTCAGTTCAACAGCAGCTTTGTCAAGGTATTGTACTTCCACAGATGGAGCGCTAACAGGCGTACCACCTAACTTCGCAGCAACCTTATTATACAAGGCAGCAACAACCAAACCTTCCTGAGAAGGCTTGATAGCTGACCGATAATCAGCATTCGAACCCGTTAGCGACAAGCCCGTCTCAAACTGATACAGGCGGGACATGGTCTTTTTACCATTGCCTACAGCACCAATTTTCCGGGTTTGAATGTATGTCTTCGCATTTTCCAGCGGAGCAATCCAGGTACCAAGAAAATCAGCGCCAACGCTTACAATCGTCTTGGCTTTGCTAAAATCGTACGAGGGAATAACCGCCTGTCCAAACGACTGCTGATTGGCCTGAACAACACCATATGCCGAATTTGCATCGTACATAACGTGCTGAGCCGTTGGGTACTTCGCGATAAAATCAGCAATGATAGCTTTCGTAGAAGGACTAAGGATCGTCCCCGTCACAATACGAATAGCGCCACCACGCGAAGCAACGGATGCTAGCTGTGCTGTAATCTCGCGGTCAGCAGTAGCCCAGTCAATATTTGCATCACCCCGCTTGGGTCCTTTTAGCTTATCGATGTCATAGAGCGACAATACCGATGCCTGAACACGGGCAGTGGTACCCCCTTTCGAAATACTCGACAATGGGTTACCTTCTATTTTGATGGGTCGACCTTCGCGCGTTTCCACCAGAATAGCCGCGTAATCGCCACCATCCGTATACGTTGATGCGTAGTAGTCAGAGATTGAGGGGAACGTACCAACTGGTTTGTTGATGTACGGAATTGCTTTGTGAACCGGCGTTTCGCAGGCAGCTAACGAAACAGCGGCCATTCCGAAACCCATTGCTTTCAGAAAATCACGGCGTTGGGTGTTCGATCCGCCCAGCAGACCTTGAATGTCGTCTGACGAGTCGGTCAAATCAGGGTTGTTAAACTCGCTAGTTGCATGCTTTACAAACGTTGCATCATTGCGTAGTTCCTCTGCCCCTTTCCAATACCGTTTAGATGTATTTTCCATGCGTGTTATAATCCAGCGCTTGCTGAAACGAATAATGGGTATAATATAACGAATAGCAGGTTGACTCTTTCTCGAGCTTCACTTGCTATTCGTTACTCATGGATCTTAATAATGGCACTTCGAACACTCCAGACCACCGATGTTAGCAACTTTCAGCGGCTCTTTACTGTCTTTGCTGTGCAGCGCGACCAACTTGTCGTAGTAGGCATTGCCTTTCGTGTTTACTTCGGTACGACGGTGACAATCGATGCACCAGCCCATCGTCAGTGACGAGCGCTGTTCTACGACTTCCATCTTCTCGATTTCACCATGACACGTCTGACACTGAATATTACCAACGTTTACGTGTTGCGCGTGGTTGAAGTAAGCAAGATCAGGCAGGTTGTGTACACGAATCCACTCGATCGGCTGGTTGTTCTCAATGGCCGCGTAGATTTTCTGAATTTCAGGCGACTCTTTCTTGATAACCCCGTGGCAGTTCATACAGATGTTGGCGGCAGGTATGGTAGCACTTTTGCCTTTGTTCACACCCGTGTGGCAGTAGTTACAGTCAATCTTGTACTGACCAGCGTGCAACTTGTGTGAATAGGCAATTGGCTGTTTGGGCGCGTACCCTTGCTGAATACCGATGCTATAAGCGCCATCGATCGTCTCTTTAGCGACTACCAGTAGGAACAACCAAATGACAATCGAGCGGATTGTCGAATTGTTAACGGTGTCCGACAGCCCCTGCTTCAAACGTTGTGCGAACGAAGACTGGGGCTGTGTGCCTTCTGCGGTAGCTGGTGTTACGGCTTTCGACAGGATAGTAGCAATGGCCAGCAGTACGCCAAGTACCAGAACCATAACGATCAGCAGAGCAACCAGAACAATTGTAAACAATTCCGAGGGGCCAGATGCAGCTCCAACAGCTGGCGCAGGCCCACCTTTATCAGCCGTAGCATCGTTACCACCCTGCTTAGCACCACCAGCATTCGTTTGATCGATGTAGGCGAGTATACCGTCGATATCTGCGTTTGTCAGGCTGGGGAAGCTTGACATCTGAACTTTACCAAATTTGTTAAAAACCTGGTTAGCGTAGGCGTCACCGCTGGCAACGACAGCCGACGAATTCTTAATCCATTTGTAAAGCCATTCTTTACCAGGTGTTCGTGCTTCGACACCTTTCAAGCCAGGTCCAACCAGCACGTCATCACCTGTTGAGTGACACTGTGCGCAGTTGTTCGTAAAAAGCGTTTTTCCTTTTTCGGCGTCACCGCCCCCACCACCGCCAGCGGGTGCAGCGGCAGCAGCTGATGCACCTCCAGCTGGTGCTGCCGTAGCGGATGAGTCCTGGGCATGGGCCCGGCCACTGCCTACCATCAGCGCCAGAGCTAGAGAAGCGGTCCCTAAAACTCTGTATAAATGGCTCATTTCGAGACGCATTTTAATTGATTGAATCAACATAAACACTACTACCTTTTTCTTGGCTCACAAAAGTACGATACGATCACTGTTCGGCAAAAATT
>JAKONH010000116.1 GCA_022702045.1 Spirosomataceae bacterium | reverse complement strand
AACGGCCTACTACCGGTATTTGCGGGGTGAGCGTTATCAACTAACTCCTGAAAAGGCAGCATATCAGCAGTTGGTAGAGCAGACTTTCGCTGAACATAAACGACGCTATGGCAGTCGTCGTATCACGGCCGAATTGCAGGGAAGAGGGCATTCCGTAGGGCGCTATCAGGTCCGAACGCTGATGAAAGAAGCTGGGCTACAAGCTATTCAACCTAAGTCATTTGTGCCGCGAACGACCGATAGCACTCATGGAAAAGGCTACTGGCCGAACTTGTTGTTAGATCAGCCTTTGCCTCAGGCACCTAATCTAGTCTGGGTTAGTGACATTACCTACCTGCCGCTGGCTAACGGTGAATGGGGGTACTTGGCCACCTGGATGGAGTGGTCCGCCACCGCGGTTGTTTTCGCGTAAAGTAGTAGGCTGGCAAGTGGGCGAAACGATGGATGATGAACTGGTTGTGTGTCCACTTCGCCGAGCCTTACAATTGCGCCAACCCAGCGTGGGTCTGATCACTCACTCGGACCGTGGTGGGCAATATGTCTCCACGGAGTTGAAAGAATTAATGCGATTGTGGCATAAGGCCTAGCATGAGTCGGGCCGCGCCACGGTGGCCGACGATCCCTACGACAATGCGTTTGCCGAGTCGTTGTGGAGCCGCTTAAAAGCGGAGTTGCTGGAAGATGGCGTGTTTATGAGTATCGATGATGCACACACGGAAATCTTCGACTACATTGAAGTTTATTATAATCGGACAAGAAAGCATCCGTCGCTGGGCTACCAAAGCCCTGAACACTTTGAAAATCAATATTACACAAATCTGACAAATTCAGTGTGCCGCTAAATCGGACCACCTCAGCCAACTGGTTAAGGGATATCGCTAACCCTACTTGACAAACCGTTATCGGAGCCGGATATGCAACCAGACAGACCATTCAGGTAGTTGAATACGATTATTCCTGCGGAGACCAAGCTCGACTATGTAATCCGGACGATACTAATTGTGACGACAGCCAATGTTTGCGATGGGTGAACCGAGAAGTAGACGTATACGTAGTTGATCAGTCTGATGGCGTTGTACCAGCCCGCTCGACTCGCAACGATAGCAGGGCGTAGCGTGGGCATATTGTAGAAGCGCCTGGTATAAACCACATGGAAATGTTACGTTTTGATCAAATAGATCCAACCATGAGCACTATTTTCAATGGTAATAATACCGGAGGACAAGTCGTTTTTCAGATTGGCCAATGAAAGTACTCACGATATGGATTTGGGCTGCTATCCTGATGGGCTGTCGTCATCCTGGGGAAGATGTGGTTAAAGATGCGAACGGGGTAGTCACTCGACTACCCTATTATTGGAAGTCCTCCACCAGCCAGGCTGGGGGACTTAATTCAACCATGTTTGCCCAGCATATCTATCAGGATCAGTATCTGCTGACAGCCCAACGCCTAACTGCTGCTGGCGCTACGGTAACAGCGAATCCGATTTGCTTTAAGCGCGTAGGGGATGGGAGTCCAGTCTGGTGCTGGAATGATCGCTTCAGTAGCCAGGAAGCCGCCGTCATTTTTGACTACAATATTACTACGTCGGGTGATTGGTTGCTCTACAATTACGGCTCCCGTAGCTACTGCATCAACCAGCAGACGGGGCAGACAGTCTGGAAAAAAGAATGGGGAGGTGGTCTCAGTAATATGCTGACCACCACAAGCTTAGATTAGCACTTTTATTTTACGGGTACGCCCCCTGAACTTTATACTCAGAAGCGCTTTGAAGAAAGTCTGTACCAGGGTGATCTGGCTACAGGTAATCTTCGACTACTGGCCCCGCTGCCCACGTTACCCGGTCAGTTGCTGCGCGACCCTAGTGGCTACGACTGGATTGGTCGTGGCCGACGTATCGCCCCTACAGTAGTGAGCGCTGATACACTGCTGCTAGTCAGTCATGATCTGCCTGACACGAAGGCTATCAACAAAACAACCAGTTCTGGCTATCTCAGCTTATATAACCTGACGAAGCGAAGCTGGATATACGAGCGAATACCGTTGGTGTTGACCGATACCGAAGCGGGCGTGGGTAATTATCCAATCATTGCTGGCGACAAGGTTTATATAGCGATTAACATGTGGGTAGGCTGCTTTGACTTGATGACGGGTAAGCGGTTGTGGATGAAGCGGCTTACGGAGAGCAGTTTATTTAGCGATCTGGTACTGGTTGAAGGTAAGTTGCTGGCCAATGGACAAGACGCCAAGCTTTACTGTCTGGATCCTCAAACGGGTAATACGCTGTGGACACAACAATCGAGTGGGATCGGTAGCAAGCTGTATACTCAGGCGGGCGTGGTCTATTACATTGCCAGTAAAGATCTACTAGCTACTGACTTGACAACGGGCCGATTACTATGGAAACTAGACTGTCCGGATAGCTATACGGAAAAGCGCAGCGACTCCTGCTTCATGGAGTTTGTGACCGGTCAAGTGGGACAGGGTGGGCAGAAGGGTCGTATGCCAGCACAAATCTGAGTATATATTGTTTTGAGGCTGCTCAGTGAAGGTCGTTGCGATGTTTTTAGTTATCAGCTATTGCTGATAGCTAGGCTGTAAAGAGACGATGCTCATAGTGAATTTTAGGGCGGTTGGCTGTTGTGATACGTCGAGCTTTACTACTAGTGAGGTTGAGATCATTCTCCGATGGGCTTCGAAGGTATGTGCGAGTTTTAGCCGTAAAACAGATGTATAATCTGTTCGTCTCAGTAAATGCTCGCTTGTGAGAAACATTCGCTTACCTTCCAACGCTTAGGCAAAGTAGAGAGTCCTCTTAGATAGCTCGTTTTGTGGATGTTTTATTTTTCGTAAGTCGAGTTGTTGACCAACCACCACTGCCGAACTCCAATGAGAAAACTTGTACTGATTGTGCTTTGTACACTGTGCTTTGCTCCCGTTAGCCTGAAAGCACAACAGGCCATGAGGCCGCAGGGACGCCGATTTGGTTATGGTGTGTTTGCTGGTGTCAATTATACCGGTGCTTATTTACCAACTTCGCTAACTCGCCAAGTTAATCCACTCGCTGGGGTCGGTCTACAGTATCACCTGACTCGCCGATCATCGCTTCATCTACAACCTTCTTGGACAAAGGTGTCAAGTGACAACGCCCGATCCCAGTTGTACGCTGGGGGCAGCTACGCTCTGCGATTGGCTATGCTGAAGTTGCCTGTACTATATCGATACTATCTCGGAGAGAAACGAAAGCTGTTTTTTGTACAAGCAGGGGGTAGTTACAACTTGCTCACGGGTAGTAACTTTCGCCAGGAATACTATGTGCAGTGCATCGTCGGACCATGTCCACCTATCCTTGCCCTCAATGATGCCGCTTCAAACAAATCAGCCGTGAGTGGGATTGCTGGGCTAGGCTTCAACATCGAACTACAGAAAATTAGTATTCCAATCACCTTCCAATACGAACGCTCGATAACCAGCTACTTATTTCCCAGTCAATTTGATGCCCCACCAACGGGCGTAAAGTTTGATACCTTCAGCTTGACAACGGGCATCAATTTTTGAGTTTACCACTTCTAGTATATGGCTGTGGGTTACGAACTGGTTTTAAACACATTCCTTCTGGATCCAATTTGATAGCTAGGTAATACGGGATCGTGGCTCCATTTATTAGCTCTATTACGAGACGAGTAATTTTCACACATTCGTTCTCGCACAAGCCCCTAGCCTAGCTCCCAGTATAAACTGCCTACAAGCCATCGTTTGATCCGGGCCAGCCCTACACTACTGCCTTTCTCTTGGCGAGCCGGCTAATGAAGAAGTAAAATGAGCTGTCCAAGGACGGACAACTAAAGGTCAAATTCGGACACACCGGTGCTGAAAAGGGCTTTTGGGGCGGATCGGTGGCCTTTGCCGAGCTGGCACGGCAGTTGAACTACCGATTCCGTATTCTGAACGTACTCAATTATGAAACTTTGCCTGCTACTGCTCATCAGCCACATTTGGGCTAGCATTAACCCAGAATGGACCCAACAAAATGAACCGTCCAATCAGCTCTCGGTGGCCCAGATGCAAGCTGATATCAACGTCCTGGAAGCTAGTTTGACGGCCTTGCATCCGGGCCTGTATCGCTACAATACGCCCCAACAGATTCACCAGCACTTCCGCCAACTGCGGCAGCAAACCAGTCAGCCCTTACCCCTTACCGTTTTTTATCGCTACCTCACCCAATTTACCACCAAGCTGCACTGTGGACACACTTACCCTAACCCGTTCAATCTGACCGATGCGCTGAGAAAGCAACTCTTCTCCGATCAACTCCTGCCACTTTACTTTCGGGTGTGTGGTCAGCAGTGGATCGTCTCCCATGATCTAACTGACCAGCAAACCATCAAACCTGGCGACCGGATTCATGCTATCAATCAGATACCAGTGAGCCAGATCACCGATAGCCTGCTGACGGTGAGCCGATCGGATGGCCAGCACAGTGATACTAAACGCTATAACAATCTACAGCTGACGCCCGCTTCGGGCGCGACCTATGCCTTATTTGATCAGTATTTTCTCCTGTTTTTTCCCACTACATCCCCCCAGTATACCCTGACCGTCCAAACGCCCCCGTCGGCTCCCCGACAAGTCACAGTGACGGCCCTGACTAAAGCCGAGCGGCACCGTCGCTTCGAGGAACGATTTGGCGTTTTGCCCCAACGGCAAGCCACCTGGCAGTACGCTTCTCTCGATGACCAAACGGGCTATCTCCGCCTGGGCGATCTGGCCGTCTGGGGCTGGTCATTCGATGCGCGTCGGTATCTGGACAGTGTATTTACCGATATAAATCAGCGTCGGTATACCCGCTTGATTGTCGATATTCGCGGTTGTGAAGGCGGGGATGACGATACTCGCAATGAACTCTTGAGTTACTTAATGAAGCAGCCCTTTGGTTGTCAGGATCCGACCCGGCAGTTATATCGGTTTCTGACCGTGCCAGATACGCTGCTCCCGTACCTGCAAACGTGGGATCCTCGCTTCAAGCAGCCTAAATCGCCGGCAGACTACACCTTGACTCCCTCCGGTCTTTACGAAAAGCACTTGCCGCTATCAGCAACCTGTCAGCCCATTGGCTTGAAGCCTAATCGTTTCATAGGTAAGATCTGTCTGCTAATTGACGGGGCTAACAGCTCGACCACGTTTACGCTGGCTGACTGGTTTCAGCGGGCCAACACGGGTCGGCTGGTGGGGTCGCCAACGGGGGGCACCAAACAAGGGCTTAATGGCGGCCAATTTTTCTTTTTACACTTGCCCGCCAGTGGTCTTGAAGTGGATATTCCGCTGGTGTACCAAGCGCCAAGTGAGCCGCAGGCCGATCAGCCGGTCTACCCTGATCGATGGGTCAAGTGTAAGCCGGAGTTTTTTATCAATGAGCAGGATGCCGTCCTAGAGGCCGCTTTGCAGGAGTTGTCAAGCATGAAATAGTTGTGCTGGGGGT
>JAKONH010000100.1 GCA_022702045.1 Spirosomataceae bacterium | reverse complement strand
TCCCCCATATTCCAGACCAGAGCAGCCAGCGTATTTGCCCCCGCCTGTAAGAACGGAGCCAAGTCGATGCTGTCGTAGTACCAGTGCTGGGGGTCGCTACGGGCTGGCCCGAGGGCTACGCGCTTACCATTAATGAATAGCTGGTACCGATTATCGGCCGATACGTGTACCAGAAAGCGTGTCGGTTTCTGCGGCAAATTGACTGTTTTGCGGAAGTGGTAAACACCGTACTGTTTTGCGGGCGCACCAGGACAGGCGATCCATTTCGCGGTCCAATAGCGGTTTGTCCAGTCGTTCGATTGTGTTTGGGCAAACGTAGTCAGCGACAGCAGCAGGCAAGCAACAAGCAGGCGAATGGGCATTTGTTGACAGGATTACAGGATTAGCAGAATTTTTCTTTTCGTGGCACCGGACCGAACTGTAGTTTCAGACCCGCAACCAAAATCCTCATTTGACACTGCAATATCCGTCTTATCGGTTTGTACAGCCAATCAAAATCCTGCCAATCCTGTAATCCTGTCGAAAATTAAATCCGCTGGATCAGCTCTTTGACCTGATGAATTTCGCGGCCTACGATATGGTCGATAATGGCCTGGGCATGTTCGCGACCGTTCTCAATGAATACCTTCTCGGTATAAATACCTGCCATCACCGTTCCGCAAACATACAGCCCCGGCACGGTCGTCTCGAAGGTTTCTTTGTTATAAACCGGTACCTGCGTAACGGGATCTAGTTCGATACCGCATCGGCGTAGCAGGTCGGCGTCGGGAATGTAACCCGTCAGGACCAGCACAAAGTCGGCGGGGAGCTGGGTTTCGTCGCCCGTTTTCAGGTTGTTGATCGTCACCGTATCCGTCCCGATTGCCGTCACGACCGAGTCGAACATCGTCTTGATCTTGCCTTCCTTCACCCGGTTTTTCACGTCGGGTACCAGCCAGTATTTAACCGTGCTGCGGAAATCCTCACCCCGGTGTACGACTGTGATGTTGACATCGTGCCGGTACAGCTCAAGGGCCGCTTCGACCGCCGAGTTCGACGCTCCGATGATCACCACATTTGTGAACGAGTATTTAAACGGCTCGTCGTAGTAGTGCGACACGTGCGCCTGTTCTTCCCCGGGGATTCCCAGCCAGCGGGGGCGGGTGAAATAGCCCGTTGCCATAATGACTTTTCGGGCAGAAAACTGTTCGCCCGTCGTTGTCGTCACGGTAAAGACATCGCCTTCTTTTGTGACGGCATCGACTTTCTGGAACAGCTTAAAATTCAGGTGATAATAAGCAGCCGCCTTGCGGTAGTACTGCAGGGCTTCGTCGCGCCCGGCTTTGACGCCCGAAATAGGAAACGGCAGCCCACCGATCTCGATGTTTTCAGCCGTCGAGAAGAAGCGCATCCGACGTGGGTACTGCCGAATCGACTCGGTCAGGCTTCCCATTTCCAGAATCAGGTGCGATAGACCGGCTTTCTGCGCTTCAATGCCCGCAGCCAGTCCGCAGGGGCCGCCCCCCACAATCAATACGTCGTATAGTTGCTCGTTTTCCATTATCAATTCAGTGTATGCGCGTCGTTCTATACACTGATAACAGTTGGTCTATTTACAAAGGTTTTTCAAGGCGTAAATTTCTCTGGTTAGACAGGCATGTAGCCCAGACCTCCCGGTCTGGGCTACATGCCTGTCCGGGCGATGGCCTGCCTTTTTTCTACGAACCGGAATTAGCCGGGGGCCAATGGGGTTTTGTATATTTACCTGACGTACCGCCCGCACTCAACTTGTGGAAACCGCCGATTACTCACTTTTTTCAACCCTCGACACCGACGAAGTCACGGTCTTTGCCGACCTGATTTTGCCGATACCCGTTCCCCGGCTGTTCACCTACCGCGTCCCACGCGGCATGGCTGATCTGCTCCGCATCGGTGCCCGCGTGATCGTACCCTTTGGCAAGCGAAATAGCCGGGTCCTGACCGCGATCGTTGCCAAACTGCATAACTCCCCTCCGACAGCGTACCAGGCCCGCTACATCAGCGAAGTACTCGACGAATACCCGCTTGTGACAGGTTATCAGCTCGAACTATTCCGGTGGATGGCTGAGTATTACATGTGTACGATTGGTGAAGTGATGAATATCGCCCTACCGTCGGGCCTGAAAATTTCGAGTCAGTCGAAAGTACAGTATAACCCCGATTTCGATTACCCCGAACTGCTTACCGACTTCGAAGCGGTTTTGCTGGCCGAACTGAAAAAACAGCCTGCCCTCTCCTACGACGAACTGGGCCGACTGGCGGGCGAAGGCACCAACGTACCGGCGCTGATCAAGTCGCTGGTGGGAAAACAGGCTGTGATCGTATTCGAGGAAGTCAAGGAAAAGTACATTCCGAAGATGGTCCGCAAAATCCGGCTGCACCGCAACTACGAAGAGCGTGAGCAACTGCTGGTACTGCTGCAACGGCTCGAAAAACTACCCAAGCAGCAGGAAGTGGTGATGCGGTACCTCAGCCACATACCGATGCAGCGCAGCCCCGAGCTGAACCAGAAAGGACTCGACAAAACAATCCTGAATCAGGACGACGAGCTGTCGCAGTCATCGCTGGCGACGCTCGTCAAAAATCAGGTTTTTGAAACGTTCGAGGTTATTCAGCCTCGCTTCGCCGACGCCCACGTGCCGCAAGCTGAAATTCGGCTGACCGAGCATCAGCAGCGGGCATCGGACACAATCATGGCGCAGTTCGAAAGCCGTAACGTTGTTTTGCTGCACGGCATCACGGGCAGCGGCAAAACCGAAGTATACATCAATCTGATTCAGCAGGCCCTGAGCGGTGGGTCACAGGTGTTGTATCTACTGCCCGAAATCGCGCTGACTACGCAGATCGTCGTGCGGCTGCAACGCGTGTTCGGCGACAAGATGGGCATTTACCACTCCAAATTTTCCGATAACGAGCGCGTCGAAGTCTGGAAAGGTGTTGTATCGGGCCGCTATCAGTTTGTGGTCGGGGTTCGGTCGTCGGTATTTCTGCCATTCGACAACCTGGGACTGCTCATCGTTGACGAAGAACACGAAACGTCTTACAAGCAGCACGACCCCGCCCCTCGCTACCACGCCCGCGACGTGGCGATCATGCTGGCCCACTGGCAGCAGGCTAAGGTACTGCTGGGATCGGCCACGCCCGCACTGGAAACCTACTATCAGGCCAGGCAGGGACGCTATGGGCTGGTTGAGCTATTCAATCGATTCGGCAACGCGACCTTACCCGACATCCGCTTGGTCGATACGAAGCGGGAGAAGCAGCAGAAAAGCATGAAACAGGAGTTTTCGTCGGTGTTGCTGGAATCACTAGGTCAAAACATGGAGCGTCGGGAGCAGAGTATCCTGTTTCAGAACCGTCGTGGCTATTCGCCGTACATGCAATGTGAAGACTGCGACTGGACAGCCGAATGCGATAACTGCGCCGTTAGCCTGACGTACCATCAGCGCGACGCCGAGCTGCGATGTCACTATTGCGGCCACAAGGAGCCGGTGCCGCGCACCTGTCCGGCCTGTGGCTCCACGAAGGTGAAAACGATTGGATTTGGCACTGAGAAGCTGGAAGATCAGCTCCAGATTTTCTTTCCAGACTCAAAAATTCTGCGGATGGACCTCGACACAACCCGCGCTAAGAATGCGTACCAGCAAATTATTCAGGAGTTCGAAACGGGAAATATCGACATTCTGGTCGGGACGCAGATGATTACCAAAGGACTCGACTTCGACAACGTTAGCCTGGTCGGTATTTTCGACGCCGACCGACTGATTCGTTTCCCTGATTTCCGGGCAACAGAGCGCTCGTTTCAGATGCTTACGCAGGTCAGCGGCCGGGCGGGGCGTCGGGCGGGGCGGCAGGGAACCGTGCTCATTCAGACGGCCAATCCGCAACAGTCGATTTTACAGCGTATCATCCAGAACGACTACATCGGGCTGTACGAAGAAGAGATTCAGGAGCGACAGAATTTCAATTATCCGCCTTTCTCCCGACTGATCAAACTCACGATTCGGCATACCGACAAACGCATCAGTCAGCAGGCAGCCGACCGGCTCGCGACCGAACTGACCGACGCGCTTGGCAGTAGCCGCGTATTAGGTCCCGAAGAACCGCTGATCGAGCGTATCCGTAACCAGTTCCTGTACGATATTTTAATCAAACTCGAGCGCGATAAAGTGAATGTAAAGGCGGTAAAAGCCTTCATTCAGGAGCGCATCAACAATATTCTGACGGATAAAGGCTTACGCCAAGTCAGTATCGTCACCGACGTTGATTGTCTATAAACTGTCTCAAACAGCAGGGATGCTGTTTGAGACAATACTACAAACCAGCTATCAACGGGTGGCCGGCCAGCGCTTCGAGCATCAGCCAGCTAACGGCGCTGCCATAGAGCAGGGTAAACAAAACCGTCTGGAATGGACGCCGGGCGACGTAATAGCTAAACAGGGGAATTAGTTGCAGGGCGTGCATGCCGAAAAAGTGTGCGATACGCAGGTCGCCGTGCTGCGTACTCCAGTTGATAGCCGGCAGACCCGGTCCGCCGTCGGGCGCTCCTACCGTATGGGCCAGCCGGGCAGCCATCAGCCCACCCTCGAAGGCAAACACGACAAAAATCAGAATGCCCAGCCGGATACCCCATAGGTAGGTAAGACTCAACTCATCGGGTCGCTGTAGCAGGAACAGGATACCAATGTACAGCGTCCAAAGTATGGCAATAGTAATCGCAACGCCCATCAGCGCAAATAGAATGCCTCCCGTCGCTGACTTTACGTTGAAATGCGACAACTGACCCAACCCGGCCTGTACCACGACCACCGTCAGTTCAAACGCCAGAATCAGCGTAATCGCCCACGAGTAAATCCGTACGCTTCGCTGCTGACGCAGGTAACCCATCAGCCAACCCATTGTCCAGACGAAAATAGTGGCCGACACAAAGAATTTAGCGGGCTTAACAAACGCATTGATACCCAGCACCTGCCTGGTTGTCACGAACATCAACCCAATACAGATGGTGGCGCCAACCAGGCAGACCCAACCAAAGGCATACAACACGGCATTGCGCCGTTTGAGCGCTCTAAAAAATGAGTTCATCGACGCTATAACTTGACGATCAGACTAAGTTTCGGGTACGAACGGTACGAATCAGCCAGTAGAGCAATAGCCCAACCGGCCCCAGCATGAAGCAGAAAAACAGGGGTACGATAATAAGCCAGTGCGGTATTTGCCGGGCTTGTGCATCGCGCACTACAACTGAGCCAGCTACCAGATCAAAGGCCAGGTAGTGTACCCAGCCCGCCAGCATGACCCCATCGCCCCCGTTGGCAAACAGCATTTTCAGCCCTGCCAGCGAGCCAAACGAACTGAAATCGACGGGGCCACCACTAAACAGGTAGCTCACGTAAATAACCGCCAGACAGATCGGAATCAGGTAGGCATTCATCAGCCAGCGCGTCACTGACCAGCGGGGGGCAACCACCATAAACAGCCACTGAGGCAGCACGATTGTATTTGCTAGCTGAAAAACTGTTTCGGGGGACATAGAGTACGGTTTTCAGTATTCGGTTTGCTATAACGCAACATACAGTTCAAGTTCAGGTGGTGCTTGCATCGACAGAATGACGGTAAACCGAAAACTAAATACCGTAAACCGAAAATCATTACTCCACCTTCGCCTGTCCGAGTACGCGCAGGAGATTGCCGCCCCAGATCTTGGCGATATCGGCTTCGGAGTACTTCCGGCGCACGAGTTCCGCTGTTAGGTTCTCGATCTGACTGACGTCTTCCAGCCCGTTGACACCCCCGCCCCCGTCGAAGTCAGAGCCGATGCCAACATGGTCGATGCCCACTAGTTTGACGATGTAATCGATATGATCGGCAATGTCCGACAGACTGGCCCGTTCCGGCGCAAATACTTTTCCCAGCGAATCGCTTTCGGCCTGTAGCCGGGCTTCCAGTTCAGGCGTCATCACCTTCCCAACCCGTGCCATACGGACCTTCGTCTTAGCCGCCCGAAATGCATCCGACGGCTTTTTCAGGTAATCACTGACAAAGTTGACCTGTACGACGCCCCCTTTCTTGGCAATCGCCCGAATCATATCGTCGGTCATGTTGCGGGGAAAATCGCAAAGCGCGCGGCAGTTGGAGTGCGACGCAATGACGGGCGCTTTCGACAACGCCAATGCATCGTAGAACGTACTGTCGGCCACGTGCGACACGTCGATCAGCATACCCAGCCGGTTCATCTCCGGTACGACCTGTTTACCAAAATCGCTCAATCCACCGTATATCGGCCCGTCCGGGTCGGTCGATGAATCACCGATAAGGTTATTAGCGAAGTGCGTCAGCGTCATGTATCGGCAACCCAGGTCGTAATACGTTTTCAGCATCGCCAGATCGCTGCCAACCGGATAGCCGTTTTCCATACCGATAAACACGGCCCGCTTACCGGCCTTTTGAATCCGATAGGCATCGGCTGGCGTCGTTGCCAGTTCAGCCAGATTAGGATACTTTTTCAGCGCCTGATGGATCAGGTCAAACTGATTGAGTGCATTGCGCTTGGCTTCAGCGTGGCCTTCGGGCGTACGCGGCCCCTGCGAGGTGTAGACGGCAAAAAACATGGCATCCATACCGCCCTGCTTCATGCGGGGAAAGTCGATCTGTGCGTTGTCGCGCTTCGTATCGTGTGCCACGCCAACGTCGAAACCCGGCTTCTGCATGTTAATGGGCGCATCGGCATGCGTATCGAGCGTCAGTATACGCTGATGAAGTTTCTGAATCGCCGGATCAGGTTTGGCAGGTGTCTGCGCGTAGGCCGTCGATAGCGACAGTAAAGCGGGTAAAACGTAGCGCTGCATCATATTCAGGTTGTCTGTAGTAAGGGGTTACCTCCGAAACTACGCACCGCCCCCCGCAATCGCAAACTTTCGCGGCTCACGTGCTGTTAGCCAAGGATTGAATGACGGAGTGCTGGAATGATCGAATGGATGGATGCGCC
>JAKONH010000099.1 GCA_022702045.1 Spirosomataceae bacterium | reverse complement strand
CGGTGTAGAGGCTGTTGTAGAAGCAGATTTTGGCGTCGTTACGGTAGGTTCCGGTGTCGAATTGCCCGGTGATGCTGGTTGCGTACTAATAGGGGGTACGGGTGACGTCGACGCTGTCTGACTCGTCAGTGCCGGCGCAGCTACCGTAGCAGTCTTCCCCGCACGGTGCATCGCTATGCCATAGTTAGACAGATCGGTTTGTCGGTCTGACGTAAATGATAGCTGCTTGGCGTCAGTATCGTACCCAAATGATTTCGTGTTTAGCGTGTACGTCTGATTCCTCGCCACGGCTAGTCGGAATTGGCCATCGGTGCCAACACGCTGCTCCGTTATTAGTTTACCTGACGGGTCTTGAACCAGTACAGTTGCCCCAGGAATGGGCTGTCTGGTGTCTGCGTCGAATACGATGCCAGTAATCGAAGCTTTCTGATTCGCAGTCGTTTCTGACTGTGCCTGAATTTGGGTTGTTGAAAAACCTAGTATACCCAAAAGAAAAGGTACAGTAACATATGGGTGATGCATCCATTTTCTCATGAAAACCCAACGTTTGAAACTGCCTTTTAAGTACATCATAGTCCAGAAAAAATCAGATTAATTGTTGATTATACGGTTCATCGTCGATTGATTTCTTGGAGCGTAAAAATTACCCGTAAATGACTGATATACAGAGTGATTATAAGCGTAAAAAGTGATTCGAAAATGAACGCAGGTAGCCTGTATTTCGTTAGAAATGTATGACACAGGCAAACAACATGATGACGCAATTTTCGAACGTTCCGGCCCCACAGCCACCTGTGGCGGCTACCTCGCCGGCGCCTGATGAAAACTGGCGGAAGTCAATTCCCGCACAGGTGTTTCTGAACCATTTCTTTGCGATGGACTATCACATCCAGCACCAGCAGGATCTGTTTGATGTCGCTAAATTTCCCATATTTCAGCAGTTCTATGGTATGCCCAGCGAGGCTACTTACAAGGCTATCGAGAAGTTGTTGCTCAATAGCTGGAGTGCCGAGTACGCGTTGCGCATTACGCCCGTCGTCAATGATGAGCAGTACTTGCAAAGCTCACTGCACTGGACATTCCCACAGGCTTATTACAGTGCTCTCTTCAGCGCCCGCGCCTTTCTGGCCATTCAGGGCATCAATGTGAGCAACGAAGAGTTGATCCGAAAGCGGATTGGCAACATGGTCGTTCGGGGGTACTACCCATCGTCGATCGGCTATTACGCCCTCGGCCCGATCAACAGTTACCGGATTCAGCGGTTGCCCATGGCGCGTCGATTTACGATGGCTGGCAAGGCCGATCTGTTGCTGCCGTCGCGTGAGGGGTCAGTTCAGGCTGAACTGGCGCAGTTTCTGAAGACGACCCGTGATCAGCGTGTCAAGACGCTACGCAACGTAATTCAGAATAACCCGAAAACG
The DNA here is from genome assembly GCA_022702045.1 of Spirosomataceae bacterium. Taxonomy (GTDB): domain Bacteria; phylum Bacteroidota; class Bacteroidia; order Cytophagales; family Spirosomataceae; genus Spirosoma. Next base: position 6,899 of record JAKONH010000099.1, on the reverse strand, counting down.
GCCCTGCGTAGTCCGAAGACGGGGGAGGTGTTGCAGAAGTTCAGTGTCGAGCAGTACAAGCAACTGGCCAAGCAGATCGGCTACACGACCTATTTCGACATGCTGAGCCGGCTACGCATCTCATCGACAAACCGGGAGATCGAACGCTTCGTCGAATCAGAGATTGACGTTAAGTTGTTCCACCAGAGTCTAGTGAATATCGTGACGCATGTCAATGCAGTGCACGAAGCCTATATCGCGAAAGCACTGGGGCTGGATGCCTATCGGCAGCTGGTAGCCAAGCTGCCCGCCTATCTGCAGGAGAGTTTTGTACGGGAGCGGATGAATACGGTGATCGTTCCAATGCTGACGGCCGACAAGCCTATGGCGTAACCAAGCACCCAATACCGTAACGCAGCAGGGCCACCCTATCCGGGGTGGCCCTGCTGCGTTACGGTATTGGGTATCCTGTTTTAGAAGTCACCCAGATTCGTCGCCGAAATCCATTTGACGCCGAACTGCTGGCCACTAACGGCAGTTTCTGACACGTTTTCGTACCGGATGCTGAAGTTGCTGATCGTGCCACTCCATTGACCATTCTGCCCGGTTGGGATGGCGATCGTGTGGTACTGATTGTCGCCCTGTACGTTGAACGTGATGGTCTGGTTGGCCTGAGCTGCTTCGAGTTCGGTCTGACCTACCTTACGCCATTCGAGTATCATGCGGGTTTCGGTTGTAATTGCGCGCATCCGAATGTACAGCGTTGGTGTTTCCGAAGCGCGGTAGCCTTTGTTAGGCGACACAAGTTTGAACCGGCGGTCGGTTGGGGTAATCACCAGCTCGTTACCAACTGGAAAGCCCTGGTCGTATCCCTTCCGGCAATAGAAACCACAGCGTGTTGGGCTGCCCGAGAAGATATAGTTCGGTTTGGTTTCCGAGCGGGGGAGCGTGTTGATCGTATTCCGAATTTCCGACAGCGTACCGACAACCATGTTGATGTCAAACTCGTATACGCCGTTTGGGTCCAGCGGCATCGACACCGTGTTGGCAATGTAACCCGCGTTGATCGAATTGGCCGGTCCCCAGCCCATTTCGTTGAAAAGACCAACCTTAAACTCGTGCGAGTAGGGGGTGTGCAGTGCCAGACCGCGTCGCTCTCCCTCCGGCCGGACTGCGGCAATCCACGGCTCCGACGAATCGACGTTCAATGGCCCCATTTGGCCCTGGTTTTTGTAGTTGTTCAGACTGGTACCGCTGCCACCCAGGTTCTGAATGCCATTGACATTGACCATCGGTGCATTGTTGTATGGGTCGCCCTGTACAACGTAATAGTGATAGTAGGCACTGTTGGTATAGGTACAAGGCAGCTCCTGCTGACGAACGTCGTCATACTTGGTGTTGTCAGGACGGTTGCCGACAATCTTGACGTGCCGTTTTACGACGTTCCCCTCCAGCCGAATCCACTGTTCAACGATATAGTGGCCTGGTTCGTTATTGAGGCCCCACAGCAGGTTTCGGGTTTTGGTGTACAGCATCTTGTCGGTACGGCCGTAGCCCATCATTGGCGAGAAGTTACCAGCGATATCACCACCCTGTACCGGGTTGTAGCCGATATCATCGAGTACTGGCTTACCGCCTTGTGACCAGCCGGTGGCTGCGTTTGGCATACTGTAGAGCGAGATTTGATCGTCACGGCCTGGGTCACGACGGCCGCTTGAGCCGTACTCCATACAGTTGATCATGTTCTCACCGACCTGCAGGTCGGTCACTTCGCGGATAACGCCACCCACGCCGAGGTCAACAGCGACCCGTACGCGCTCGTTTTGCAGCACCGGCCGTTTATCACTTGGGTATGGGCTGTTCAGTACCGGATAGTCACCCTGATCGATTGGTGCCGACGAGCAACCTGTAACGGTCACGGCTGCGCTTGCTGACTGACTTGTACAACCACTTGCCGAGCCAACGACCACGTACGTCGTTGTACCGTTAGCTGCAGGTGCGTTGAATGTAATTGACTGCCCCGACTGGCTGATACCGCTACCTGACCAAGCATAACGAACCCGATCGCAGTTGGTGCCTACGCAGGTTGCATTTAGCGTAACCGTACTACCGCAGGTTGCACTGGCATTGCTGGTCGTCAGTGTAAACTGGCAACCCGTGCTGGTCGTATTGATCGGCGGCGTCGTGCTTGGTGGCGTACCGTTGCCAACGCAGAAGGCGGTTGTCCGTGGGCTCAGACTCAGGTCGGCTGTAGTGGCCGATGGTTTGATCGATACGTTTAATGGCGCATTGCTCTTGTAACTACCTGGAATCGTGTACAGGTAGCCATACGTGTTGTACCCCTGAACACCGTACGCATCTGCCACGTCCTGCCGATTACGATCGGCCGTGACGGTCGCTACTTTGACGTTGTTGATATAGACATCGACCGATGGACTACGCTTCGGGTTGTTGACGTCGAGTACCCAGCCCGCCAGAATATCGCAGTTAGCCGTTTCTAGGAAACCCTGATACTTGGCATTCGATGGCGTCGTAGTTGTAGTCGTTGACGGGGGCGCCGTCGTTGTGGAAGGCGGTATCGTTGTTGTGACTGATCCACAACCACTGACTAGTAGATCGAACGTAGCCGATTGCGACGGACAACCATTTGCCGTGGCCGTAACTGTGTACGTTGTCGTGCCATTTGTCGACGGCGCGGTCAGCGTTACCTGCTGCCCGGTTTGGGTCGTGCCGTTGCCGGTCCAGGTGTAAGTTGCCCGGCTGCAGCTGGCCTGTAACGTTACCGATTCGCCACAGCTAACGCTGATCGGGCTGGTGCTCAGGCTAAACTGGCAGCTGTCCGTAGTAGCTGGCGGTGTGGTGGGTAGTTGCCCGTTACCGGCGCACATGGCGGTGGTGCGGGGGCTCAGACTCAGGTCGCGGGTGGTACCGGCGGGTACGACCGACACTTTCAGCGCAGCATTGGCTTTGTAAGCGGCCGGAATAGCGTAGAAATAGCCGAAGGTGTTGAAACCCTGCACCCCGTACGCATCTGCTACGTCCTGTCGGTTACGGCTGGCTGTTACCGTTGCTACCTTGATTGCATTCAGGTAGATGTCGACTGCCTGCACCTGCTTTGGATTGTTCGAATCGATCAACCAGCCTGCTACGGCATCACAGTTCGCCATTTCCAGGAAACCCTGATACTTCGTATTCGTAACAACGGGCGGGTTAGTGATGGTGGTCGACGGCGGAGTGGTCGTGGTTGCCGAGTTGCAGCCGGTGGTGGTCAGGCCCACGCTGGCCGTCTGACTGGCACAGCCGCTGGCCGAGGCCGTGACGATGTAGCTGGTGGTGCCGTTGGCGGTAGGGGCCGTCAGGCTTACCGACTGGCCGCTGGTCTGGCTCAGCCCGTTTCCTTTCCAGGCGTAGCTGACCCGGTTGCAGTTGCTACCCGCGCAGTTGGCGCTCAGGGTGAGAGTGCTGCCGCAACTGGCGCTCAGACTGCTGGTGGTGCTCAGGCTGAACTGGCAAGTGTCGGGCCTGGCTACCGGCGTGGTCGTCGTAGCCGGACAGACGGCGGTGGTGCGCGGACTGTTGACCAGTTCCCGATTGGTGTTGGCAATGCGTGCCGCAACGGTGATGGTTGCGTTCTTTTTGTAGCTATCAGGAATCTTGTAGGCGTACTCGTAGGCGTTGAAGCCTTGTACGCCAAAAGCATTAGCTACGTCAGGCCGGGCACGGTTGGCCAGCAGGGTGGCAACCTTGGTGCCGTTGAGAAACAAATCGACGCCGACTGACTGCTTGATGACGTTGCGGTCGAAGGCCCAGCCCCGGATCGAGTCGCAGGAGGCCGCGTCGAGGAAGCCGTAGTAGTCGGCGTTGGGGTTGACGGGGGGGATGCTGACGGCGATGGTGCTGGAGGGCGGGTTAGTGACGGTGGTCGACGGCGGAGTGGTCGTGGTGACCGCTGGCGGAGCTGTAGCCGTTGTTGACGGTGGAGTGGTCGTGGTACCAACGCAGGTAGCGGTTGTCATTGGGCTACCGATGATATTCTCCGAAGTACCAGCATACCGGACTGATATGCTTAGTGGGGCGTTTGCTTTATAAGATGCCGGGATGTTGTATACGAAACCATACTGACTGTATGTCGTAATGCCGTAGGCGTCGGCTACATCTTTCCGAATAACTGTCGCAACGACACTGGCGGCCTTGGTACCGTTGATATAGATATCGGCCGTTGGTGCAGCATTTTTGTAATTGAAGTCAATAATCCATCCCGTTACATAATCGCAGTTGGCAGCATCGAGGTGACTCTGAAAATTACCAGTAGCCACCCGGGCCGACGCATGTGTATCGCGGACATCGACAAACAACGTTGAACTGGTGATGCCACCCCGAGTCTGGTTCGCTGTGGCTACGGGCTGGGCTTCATTCGTCAGCGGTTGCAGCGTAATCGACGATTTTTCGACGAATAAACTCTGCGCATCAGCTTGATTATGACTACGAAGCAGTTGAAACTGCGTGCCTGCTTTAACAGACGAAAAATAGCCAGTTACCCGATACGTAGCACTTGTCCGCGACGGATAGCTCAGTTGATCGCCAGTGTAATCGACAAAGTCGCCACCGGTCTGCTCGAAGCCGGCCGGTAGCAGCAGTTTAAGCCGATAAGCGTTGGCCCCCGGCAACGTAAACAGCAGCGAGGGGGCAATGTTCATCAGCTCGGCCGTGATGACTAGTTCGACTGGTTCACCCAATCGAATCGACTGCCGATTCGCCTGTATCGTAAACCGGATGGGATCACTATCGGCCTGGTCGCGCCGAGGCAGACCAAAAAAGAGCGGATAGTGCGGTAGGGGACGGCCCGGTCCTATCCGGAGCATTTTGCCTGGGTCGGGTAGTGGACGGCCAGGTGAGATGGCCGGTGCTGCGGAGGCAAGTGCGGCCAGCAGGGATAGCATGCTAGCCATAAAAAGCCCCTGCTTCGACAGCCGACGGCAGGTTAGGTAAACGTTACGATACATAGTTGGATGGCAGACGAGAAGTTTGTCAACCATCCTGATCGACAAATATTAAGCCAAAGCTTTATTTGAATTCCGTGGACATAATGTTTATTATGAATGGGTATTAGTATACAATAGTGGTAATATGTATATGAATAAGTCTAAATGGCTGCATGTGTCAGTTGCCTTATTAACCTGTTTTTAATCAAGCGTGTCGAAAAACAATCAGCCATCTGGGCGTACTTTCCTCGTAGAAAAATACGCCCGGATGGCTAATACAGCTATTTATGACTTGGTAAGAAGACGAAGAAAGGGAACTGGAAGAAAAGCATGTATTGCCGCTGTCAACGAGAGTATTTGGTCGTTACGTCTGGTTGTAAGATTCAAGTGCTAAAATGATTGACTGGCCATGGCATAGCACAACCGATGTTGATGCGGCACAGACTTTGCCAACATAAGGCCTAAAAATGGGCGCGCCCACTCTAGCCGTTAGCGTGGGCGCGCCCATTTCAGGCTACTGTGGTACGGCCTGTCAGGCTGTCTTGACAAGGTCTACCAAGGTGTCGATCCAGATTGGACTATCGTTCAGGCTTTCGACAAGCTGCCAGTGTTTGCCCCCCTGCTCTTCGAACAGTTCACGGTATTCGTCCCCGATTTCAATGGTTGTCTCCAGGCAGTCGGCAACGAAGGAAGGGGAGAAAGCCAGCACGCTCTTCACACCTTTGCCGGCCAGTTCCTTGATAACCTCGTCGGTGTATGGTTTGATCCAGGGCGTGCGACCCAGCCGGGACTGAAAGGAGGTTGTGTAGCTGCCTTCGGGAATACCCAATTCTTTGACGAGCCGCCGGGTTGTTTCGAAACATTGAGCCCGGTAACAGTACTGGTTCATCGCGTGCAGTTTACTACAGCAATCGCCCAGCTTGCAGACTTTCCCGGTTACGTCGCCTTTCAGAATTTGTCGCTCCGGCAGACCGTGATACGTAAACAGGTAGTGGTCGTAGTCGCGCTTGTCCATATACTTGCGACCATTTTGCACAAAGCCTTGGATAAATTTCGGGTGTTCCAGAAAACGGTTAACGAACTTGACTTCCGGGATCACCTGCCACGATTTGATGATATTCATCACTTTCTCGTAGACCGATCCTGTACTGGCCGACGCGTACTGCGGGAAAAATGGAATGACGATGATACTGTTCAGGCCCAGCCGTTGAAACCGATTTAGCCCCGCTTCGATGCTGGGACTCTGGTAACGCATTGCCAGCGTGACGACATACTCACTGCCAAGGGCTTTCTGTAAGTCACGTTCAACGACTTCACCATAGTATTTGAGTGGCGAGCCGGTTTCGGTCCAAAGTTCTCGGTATACCTTAGCCGATTTGGGGGCCCGGAACGGCGCAATGATGCCGTTGACAAGAAAATAGCGGGTGGTTGCGGCAATATCCAGTACGCGTCCGTCGAGCAGGAATTCACGCAGGTATTTGCGGACATCGGGTACCGACGGGCTGTCGGGGGTGCCCAGATTAACGATAAGAACGCCGGTCTTTCCCAGCTTTTGGGGTGTTTCGACAGGCGTGTTGCTTGCGTAGGTGTTCATACGATTCAGTGGTCGGTGAGCCGTTGACTCCGCTCACGATTTGGTTAACCACAAACTGCGTGTAAAAATACAGGGTTTTACCGTCTGGTCTTCAGTTTATGACTTACGGCCAGCGACGGGCTTATGCTTATTTTCGATCAAGTCCGGAGTGCGATATGGACCAGCACCATCATCCGTATACTGACCGCGTAGCATTTCGGGCAAAAAGGGGGTACATGTATTGGCAAAAGTAAGACCGCAACGTACTTGTTTGCTCAATGTGATTTAGATTTGTATCAATTTTTTCGATTAGTATGTCGCAGGCTCGTTCTGTCGACTTATACACGCGCTTATGACTCTTTCGC